>DATGDE010000215.1:0-26083 GCA_035311125.1 Gemmatimonadales bacterium | reverse complement strand
GGCGGCGTCGCTCGTCGCGGCGGCGGGCGATCCCCGGATCCACGCTGTCGTATCGCGGGGTGGGCGTCCCGACCTCGCGGGCGCCGCGTTGCGCCGGGTGCACGCCCCCACCCTGCTGATCGTCGGCGGCGCCGACACCGTCGTCCTCGAGCTGAACGCGAAGGCGCTGGTGGAGCTGGGTGGCGTGAAGGAGATGATCGTCGTCCCGCACGCGACCCACCTGTTCGAGGAGCCCGGGACGCTCGAGGCGGTGGCGGACCATGCGGCCGGGTGGTTCGGCCGCTACTTGCAGACGGCCGAGGCGCCGCACCTCGCGTCGTCCGGGAGGGCAACATGAAATCGCGCATGCAACGAATGAAGCGGACGGCCACCCGGGCCGCCCGTCGGACGAAAAAGGTGGCCGCCAAGATCGGCAAGCGCGCGAGCAAGGTGCTCAAGCGGGTCGGCAAGCAGGCGCGCTCGCGCGAGACGCGTCGCCAGGTGGCGCGCGTGCTCGAGGGCACCGGGGGGGTGCTCGAGACGGCCGGGAAGGCCGTCGTGATCGCGGGAGCCGCGGCGGCGATCGCCGCCGACGAGTTGCGCTAGCGGCCGGACTGCCCCGCCGGCTTCAGCACGCCGATGTAGGGCAGCGCCCGGAACTTGTTGTCGAAGTCCAGGCCGTAGCCCACCACCCAGGCGTCGGGGATGTCGAACCCGACGTAGTCGAGCCGGACCTCCGAGGTCAGGCGGTCCGGCTTGCGCGTCAGCGCGCAGATCTTGAGCGAGGCGGGGCGCCGGGCCTCCAGCATGCGCCGCAGGTAGGCGAGCGTCTCGCCCGAATCGACGATGTCTTCCACCAGCAGCACGTGCCGGCCGGCGATCGGAACGCGCAGATCCATGATCAGCCGCACGCCGGCGGACGGCGTGGAGCCGTGCTCGTAATGGGACAGCGCCATGAAGTCGATGCTGCAGGGCACGTCGAGCTGGCGCGCGAGGTCCGCCAGGAATATGAACGCGCCGCGCAGCACGCCGACCAGCAGCAGGTCGTCGACCTCCGCGTAGTCCGCGGAAATCTGCCGCGCCAGCTCTTCCACGCGCTCCGCGATCCGGCGCTGAGAGATCAGCGCCGCAGGTGTATCTGGTGACCGCACTCCGAAAGCCTCCTTCTGCCGACCCTCACCGTGTCTTCATGAAGGGTGGGGCAACTTGCGCTTGAAAGCAAACTGGGGGGCCTATGTCCTGGAAGCCGATCATCGTGGGGGTGGATGCCTCGCCCGCCGCCGCCGCAGCGGCTCAGATGGGACTGAAGATCGCCGGCGCCGCCGGGGCGGAATGTCGCCTGGTGCACGCGGCACGGGACAACTGGAGCATGCTCGCCGCCGCCCAGGTCCCGCAGCAGGCCGCTGCATTCCGTGACGCAGCGCTGGCCGCCGCACGCAATCAACTCGCCACGGCGCTGGCGGGCCGGATCCCGCCCGACGCGCTGCGCGGACTCGTGGTGCGCGAGGGGTGGCCCCCGGCGATCCTCGACGACGCCGCGCGGGAGGCGGATGCGAGCCTGGTCATGCTCGGCGCCAAGCACCACACGGCGCTGGGGCGCTGGCTCGGCGGCAGTACGGTGCACAACGTCGCGCGCATGTTGCGCGTGCCGCTGCTCGTCACCGGCACGCCGGCGGCGGCGATCCGCCGGATCCTCGTCCCGCTCGATGCGTCCCATGCGGCACAGCCCACGCTCGAACTCGCCGGACGGCTGGCGGATCTGTTCGACGCCGAGCTGCGCGTGTTGCACGTCATCGAGCCGCTGCCGATTCTCCCCGAGGTGCCGCCGCCCACCAACCCCGAGGATTACGAGCGGCTGCTCCAGGAGGAGTGCGAGCAGAAGATCTGGCCCCTCGTTCCGGCCGACGCGAGTCGCGTCATTCGCCATTCCGCGGCGGAAGCCGGCATCGCCGCCGAGGCGACCGCGTGGCAGGCCGACATGGTGGTCGTCGGTTCTCACGGCAAGGGAGTCGTGGAGCGGATGCTGGTCGGGAGCGTCACCGAGCGGCTGCTCGGCCACCTGCCGGCGCCGATGTTGCTCGTCGTCCCGGTGCCCAGGCCGGTGCCGAATCCGCAGCCACAAGCCACGGGCAAACGGAAGCTGGCGACCGTGACCTGAGGAGGGTCGTGATGTGATGCACGGCGAGGGCCCGGCGCGGCAGGCCGGGCCCTCGCTGCGTCAACCGATGTCCACCCGCTGGCCGTCCTGGGCGACGCGCACCGTCCACCCATAGCGCGCCGTGATCGCCTGCTCCAGCGCCCGCGCCGCCTCCGGCTCGCCGTGGACGAGATAGGTGGTCCGGGGCGGCCGCGTGAACCCCCCGAGCCAGCGCAGTAGCTCCTCCTGATCGGCGTGCGCCGACAGCCCATGGATCATCTCCACGTGCGCGCGCACCGGCACCTGCTCGCCCAACATCTTGATCGTCTTGGCGCCGTCCTGCAGGGCCCGGCCGCGGGTACCCACCGCCTGAAATCCCACGAGCAGCACGGTCGTGCGAGGATCGGGAAGGCGATGCTGCAGGTGGTGCAGGATGCGTCCGCCGGTGGCCATCCCGGACGCCGAGATGATGATGACCGGGCCCTGCAGGTCGTTCAGCCGCTTCGATTCCTCCATCGTGCGGCAGAACTCGATTCGCCTCGTGCGCAGCGGATCCTGGCCGTCCTGGACGCGGCGCCGCATTTCCCCGTCTTCTTCCTCGACGTGACGCCGGTAGATCTCCGTCACCTCGGTGGCCGATGGGCTGTCCACGTACACGGGCAGCACCGGGATTCGTTTGTCCTCTTCCAGCCGCTTCAGCATCCACAGGAGCTCCTGCGTCCGGTCCACGACGAACGCCGGAACCAGCAGCGCACCACCGCGGGCGACGGTCTCCGTGACCACCCGCGCCAGCTCGTCCGCGGTGCCGGTCGGATGCCGGCGGTCGCCATAGGTGGATTCGAGGAGCAGGACGTCGGCCACGGGCACCGGCTCGGGATCGGGCAGGATGGGCCGGTCGTAGCGCCCGAGATCGCCGGAGAACACGAGGTGCCGGTCCGCCCCGAAGCCGAGATCGACCGTCGCGGCTCCGAGGATGTGACCGGCGATGCGGTAGGTGACCATGAGGTCACCGGCCGCCGCGAAGGGGCGATCATACCCGGCCCGCGCGAGCTGGCCGAGCGCGCGCTGGGCGTCCTCGCCGGTATAGAGCGGCAGCGCCGGGGTGTGCTTGGAGTAGCCGTACCGGTTGGCGCGGTCGGCTTCCTCTTCCTGGAGGTGGGCCGAGTCCGGCAGCAGCACGCCCAGCAGATCGGCGGTGGCCGGCGTGCAATAGATGGGTCCGCGGTAGCCGCGCCGCACCAGGAGCGGGAGCGATCCGGTGTGGTCGATGTGCGCGTGCGAGATCACGACGGCGTCGATCGCCTTGGGGTCGAAGGGCGGCTCACGCCAGTTGCGCAGCCGCAGATCCTTCAATCCCTGAAACAGGCCGCAGTCGAGCAGCACCTGGCGCCCGTTGGCGGACACGAGGTGCATCGATCCGGTGACCGTCCCGGCGGCGCCGAGAAACTGGACGGTGGCGCTCATCGCGTCCCCTCCTCGATCGTGCCGAGCAGCCGCAGGATCCCGTCGAGGATCGTGAGCGGATGCGGCGGGCACCCCGGCACCCAGAGATCCACGGGGAGGCCGTCCCCCAGGCCGTTCGCGACCTCCGCGCTGCCGCGAAATGGCCCGCCGCTCGCCGCGCACGCCCCCACCGCGAGCACGATCTTGGGCGCCGGCACCGCGTCGTAGGTCTGCTGCAAGGCGCCGCGCATGTTGACGTTCACGGCGCCGGTGACCACCAGGCCGTCGGCGTGGCGCGGCGACGCCACGAACTGCACCCCGAAGCGCGCCAGATCGAATACCACGTTGCCCAGGGCGACCAGCTCCGCCTCGCAGCCGCCGCAGCTGCCAGCGACCACGGACCGCAGGCGCAGCGAGCGTCCGAACAGGCGGCGGCTCCTCTGCTCGAGCGCGCGGGCCAGCTCCACTTCGCCCGTTTCCGTGACCAGGGCCTCGCGACGCGTGACGGCCATGCGGAAGTCGCCCGTGTAGGCGAGGGCTCCCGCGGGATACGCGGCCGCTTCCTCGGGACTGAACAGACACGCGCCGAGGTCCAGCCCGGCGGAGTCGCGCGGGAAGCGCGCGGGGTCCCGTACCGGTCGCCCGCGGAAGCGTTCGGGGAGCTCGGGGCTCGGGCCCTTGGGGAACGGCAGGGTCCGGATACCCTGCCGCAGGCGATTGCGGATCAGATCGAGCACGGCAGCCTCACAGATCGTGTCCCGCGTAAGAGAGGTTGAAGCTCTTGTTGCACAGCGGGAAATCGGAGATCTCGTTCCCCGGCATCGCGCGCGCCAGGGCCTCCCAGTTGTGAAACGAAGGATCCGTGACCTTGTGGCGGCGGACCTTACCGGCGTGGTCGGTGATCACGACATGGACGATCTCCCCGCGCCACCCTTCGACCATCGCGACCGCCAGCTCGTCGGGCCGGAGCGGCCCGCAGGCCACGCGCGCCTCGCCTCCGGGCAGGGTCCCCAGCTGCTCGATGACGAACTCCAGGGAACGCTCGATCTCCAGACGCCGGACCAGCGCCCGCGCCAGCACGTCTCCGGCCCAGGCCGTGGCCACTGGAATGTGGGCGAACCGGAAGATGCCGTACGGATGATCGTGCCGCACGTCGCGCGCCACCTCGCATGCCCGCGCCACCGGACCGACGAAGCCCGCTTCGCCGCACGCGCCCCTGGGCACCACGCCCACGCCCTCGAACCGTGCCTGGACCGACGCGCTGCGGAACAAGAGATCGAGCACAGGCTCCACCTCCTCGCGCAGGCGCTGCACCCGGTCGCGCACCTCCCGCGCCATCTCCGCCGGGATGTCGAACCCCACGCCGCCCGGCCGCACCAGCCCGCGCCCGTAGCGATTGCCGCTCAGGGTCAGCAGGAGATTGAGACACTCGCCGCGCAGACGGCCGAGGTATGCCGCCGCGGGCGCGTAGGCCACGTCTCCCGCGAGCGCCCCCAGGTCGCCGATGTGATTGGCGAGGCGCTCGACCTCGAGCGCGATCCCGCGAACCGTCTGCGCGCGCGGCGTCTTGCGGCTGCGCGCCAGCGCCTCGAGGGCGCCGCAGTAGGCGCCGGCGTGCCCGATGACCGTGTCGCCCGCGATCGACTCCGCCACCAGGACGCCGCGGCCGGCGTCGAGCGTTTCCAGCAGGCGCTCCACACCGCGGTGCTGATAGCCCAACACGATTTCCAGGAACAGCACCGCCTCGCCGTGCGCCTGGAAGCGGAAGTGTCCCGGCTCGATGATGCCGGCGTGCACCGGTCCCACGCCGACTTCGTGCACCTCGTCGCCTTCCACTCGGAAGAACGGATACGCCTCCCGGTCGACTGCTCGGCCGTTCCCGGTCGGCGGGGCGTGATCGGGTGGATGCCGCCGCAGCGGCTTCGGCTGCGGGTGGCCCTCGGGAATCACGCCGCACTGCTCGGCGATCTCACGCTCGAACCGGTTCGCCTGGGGACACACTGCCGCCACCGCGGGGTAGCGCGGTCCGACGCGCGTGCTCGTGGCGCCCAGCTCGCCGCGCACGTCGTCCGCCAGGATCGCGACGAGACGCGTCTGGTCGTCCCCGTCGGAAAGGCCGAACAGCGAAGTGAGGCGCCATCCCCCTCCTTCGGCCGTCGCCTCGGCCAGCGTTTCCCGGAAGTCGCCCACCGGTTGCAGCGGCACGGCTGCCCACGGGATGGAGCGCCGGTTCCGCAACCCCAGCTCGCGGAATGCGGTCATGGCACCGCTCCCCCCAGCGCGGTGGCAGCCCGCGCGAGGAGATCTTGCAGCGGGCCCGGGATGATCACGCCCAGTGCCAGCGCGGCCAGCGCCAGGACGGCGGGCCCGGTGATGAGCCAGCCGCTCTCGCGCGCACGGCGCGCGCCGGGCCGGCCGGGGCCGTAGAGCAACTGCAGGATCGTCGCGGCGATGCCAATGAAGATCAACGCGAGCAACGCGAGGGTCACGGCCGCGATCCACGGATGTCCGTTGCCCCAGGCGGCCCGCAGGATCGTGAGCTCGCTCAGGAACATGCCGAACGGCGGCGAGCCGGTCACCGCGAACAGGCCGATCAGGAGCAGGAAACCCGACGCCGGAAGGGTCCGCAGTAACCCGCCGCCCGCTCCTTCCGGGCTTCCGGATGGCGCGGGCCCCGAGCCGGCGGCCAGCGCCGCGTTGCCGGCGGCGAGGAACAGAAACCCTTTCGCCAGCGCATTGTTCACGAGGTGCAACACGCTGCCGTACGCCCCCACGCCTCCCAGCCCGAGACCCAGCACCAGCAGGCCGACATGCTCCACGCTGGAGTAGGCGAGCAGGCGCTTCACGTCGGTCTGGCCGATCACGAACGCCGCGGCGACCGCGAGCGACAACAGCCCGAACGCGAAGAGCGGAGGGCGCACGAACGGCGCCAGACCCGCGGCCATCGCCACCTGCGTCGCGCGCGCGATGCCCAGAAACGCGCAACTCGTGAGGCCGCCTGCCATGAGCGCGGCGACCAGCCCCGGGGACTCGCCGTAGGTGTCCGGCTTCCAGGTGTGCATCGGGGCAAGGCCCAGCTTCGTGCCGTACCCCACCAGCAAAAAGATGAAGGCGGCCTTGAGCCAGGCCGGATGGAGCTGAGCCGCCCCGCGCAGCAGGTCCTCGAGCACCAGCGGACGGAGCCCGCTCCCGGGCGCCAGGTCGCCTTGCGCGGTCGCGAGAAAAAACGTGCCGAGCAGGGCGAGCGCGATGCCCACCGAAGAGATCACCAGGTACTTCCACACCGCTTCGAGCGATCGCCGGTCGCGCCGCTGGAAGATCAGGGGCGCGAGCGCCAGCGTGGTGCCTTCCATACCGACCCAGAGCAGCGCGAGATGATGACTCACGGCAACGAGCGACGCGGTGGCGAGGAAGGCGAGCAGCCAGCTCGCGAACCCCCGGCGGGCCCGCTCCCGGCGCAAATAACCGACAGCGTAGGTGGCCACCACCAGGAACAGGGCGCTGACGACGCTCAGCACGGTGAGGCCCAGCGCGTCGAGCGCGAGCCATCCATCCAGGATGGGGGCCGGCGTGCTCACCCACGCACTCGCCACCAGCAGCAGGTGGATCGCCGCGACCGTGACGAGCCAGGCGCCGGGACGCGTGGCGCGACCCGCGCCGTACGCACCCGCCGCCCCGAGCGCAGGGACGAGGATCAGCGCGGCGAGGAGCATCAGTCCCGCAGCTCCGTCAGGCGGGCGGAGTCCAGCGAATCGAACTCGCGATTGATGTGGAAGACCACGATGCCCATGATGAAGACGCCCACGAAGATGTCGAGCAGCACCCCGACCTCGACCAGGAAAGGCACGCGGTCCACGCTCGTCAGGCCGAACACGTAGATCCCGTTCTCGAGCATCAGATACCCGACGACCTGGATCAGGGCCTTCGCCCGCGTGGCGAGGACGAGGAGCCCCATGATCACGCAGGAGAGCGAGGTAGCGACCAGGAGGATGGGATGGTCGCCCGGCACGGGCAATCGCGTGGCCACGGCACTCGCGACGGCCACGGCGATGATCCCCAGCGCCATCGAGGCGACGTACCCGACGCGCGGCTCCACCTCACGCCGCACCGCGGCTTCCCGGATCGCCCAGGTGAGGAACCAGGGCAGCGCGATCGCCTTCACGAGAATCGTGCCCGCGGCAAGCCCGAGCGTGTGGGCCGACCACTGGGAAAGCGGCTCCAGCGCCAGCGGCAGCAAGCCGAGCAATCCTCCCTGCACCGCCACGCCCCGGATACAGGTCGTGAGACGCGTTGTGCCGAGGATCAGGAATCCGGTCAGCAGGACCAGCAGCAGGAGCAGGTCGGCCAGGTGTGTCACGGTCAGGCGAGGAGCTGCAGGATGACGCCGAGCGAGGCCAGCACCGAGGCGGCGACGAGGAACTGCGGCACGCGACTGAGCCGGAGCCGGGCCATGCTCGCCTCGATCACGCCCACCGCCACGGCGACCGCCACCGTTCCCACGAGCACCGCCCCCAAGGCCAGCGGCGCGGTCAGTCCGGCGCGGGAGACCAGCACGACCACGGGCAGTGCCGCGAACAACCCCATCCGCAGCGCGCCGCCATACAACAGGAGCGCCAGGTCCGGGCCGCTGTGATCCAGCACGGCCACCTCGTGGATCATGGTCAGCTCGAGGTGCGTGGCAGGATCGTCCACCGGCACGCGCGACGCCTCGGCCAGGAGGACGAAGAACAGGCTCACCGCGACCATCGCGAGCGACGGCGCCCCCGCTCCCCAGGAAAGCGACGACCCGGTTTCACCCCCGAGCATCCCGCTCAGCGATGACTGGCCCGTCCCGAGTGCCAGGACCACAAAGCCGAGAAACAGCGCGGGCTCGACGAGCGACGCGAAGCCTGCATCGCGGCTCGCGCCCATTCCCTCGAAGCTCGAGCCGGTGTCGAGCGCCGCGAGCACCAGCGTGAAGCGCCCCAGCGCCAACAGAGCGGCGAACGCCACGAAGTCGCCGGCGAAGCGCAGCAGGGCGGCCTGCCCGTCGAGCGGCACCAGCAGGACCGCGAGCATCGGGGTCGCCACGCCCGCCACCGGAGCCAGCCGGAATATCCAGGTCGTCGTCGTGCTGTACACGGCGCCCTTGCGCCACAACCGCCGCAGATCCCGGTAGAGCTGCCACACCGGCGCACCCCGTCGGCCGGTGAGCGTGGCCCTGGTCTTGGCGGCGACGCCGGGGAGGAGTGGTGCGAGCACCAGCATCGCCCCCAGCCCCGCGAGCGGCCAGGCCGTCATGGGGGAGCCCCGGCCGCGCCGCCGGCCACGCCGATATAGAGGAGGAGCAGCACGAGCACGGCGATGATGTAGAGCAGGTACACCCACAGCCGGCCTTGCTGTATCGGTCGCAAGCGCCACAGCGCGCCGCGGACTCGCTCCCAGGCCGGGAGGATCACCCCGTCCAGCACGAGCTCGCGCGGGTGGCTGTGGAACGCGGCCGGCGTCTTCTCCTCGTGAAGCCCGGTCAGCGGCCCGTAGGTAGCGAGCAGGGACGCTGCGAAAGACGACGCCGTGTACTGCATGCGCGCGCTGGGAATGGCGTAGCCGCACCCCCACGTGTCGGCTTCGGCGACCGGCCGGCGGCGCCGCACGGCGGCCATCGCGACGCTGCCGATCCCGAGCAGCGCCAGCAGTCCGAGCGACAGCAGCGCGATCGGAGTCAGGGCCCCGAGTACGTCGCTCTGCCCGGCGACGGACATGGGGACGCGCGCGATTCCCGCTCCCACGGCGAGCGCCGGCCGAACGGCGAATGCCGGAGCGATCCCGATGAGGGCGCAGCCCGCCGCCAACCCGAACATCGGGCCCAGCAGGCCGGGCGACGGCTCGTGACCGCGCGCCGCGTCGCCGCTGCGCGCCTTCCCGAGAAAGACGATGCCGCAGACCTTGGCGAAACAGGCCAGCGCGAGTCCCCCGACAAGCGCGAGTCCCGCGACCCCGACCAGCGTCAGCCGGATCGGACCGGTGCTCGTCCCACCACCCAGCAGCGCCTGATAGACCAGCCATTCACTCACGAAGCCGTTGAGCGGCGGGAGGCCGACGATGGCGGCGGATCCCACGAGGAACGCGACCCAGGTGAGCGGCATGCGACGAGCGAGGCCGCCCAGGCGGTCGAGTGCCCGCGTGCCGGTGGCGTGGTAGGTCGCACCTGCACCGAGGAAGAGGAGGCTCTTGAAGAGCGCGTGGTTCAGGGTGTGCAGGATCGCGCCGCCGAATCCCAGCGCGGCCACCAGCGGGATCCGGTAGGTGATTCCCAGCGCCCCCGCGCCAAGGCCCATAAGAATGATGCCGACGTTCTCGACGCTGTGATAGGCGAGCAGCCGCTTCAGGTCGTGCTGCGCCAGCGCCCACAGCACGCCGAGCACACCCGAGACGATACCGAGGGAGAGCACCAGCCAGCCCCACCACGCAGGCGGCGCCGCGAGCAGGGTCACGACGCGCAACAGCCCGTAGATCCCCATCTTGATCACGACGCCTGACATCAACGCCGAGACGTGTGACGGGGCTGACGCATGTGCGTCGGGCAGCCAGAAGTGCAGCGGCACGATGCCCGCCTTGAGCCCGAATCCCAGGAGCGCGAGCCACAGGACGAGGGCCCCGCCGGCCGGAAGCGCGGCGGCGCGCGCGGCCAGCGCGTCGAAGCTCAAGCCGCCCGTCGGGCCGGCCCAGAAGGCGAACAGCGCGATCAAGGCCAGCGTCCCGGCGTGCGTCGCGACGAGGTACACGAGTCCCGCCCGCCGCACCTCGGCGCGCTCATGCTCGAAGATCACCAGGAAGTAGGCGAGCACCGCCATCACTTCCCAGGCGACGAGGAACGGCACGACGCCGCGCGCGGTCACGACCAGCGCCAGCGCGACGAGCTCGAGCGCGATGAGCGCCCGCGCCGCACTCACCGGCCGGTGATCGCGCTCCGCGCCGAGCGCGCGCATCCCGTACCAGGCGCTCGCCAGTCCAGGCCCGAGGACGACCAGCACGAACGCGGCGGAAAGAAGATCGATCCCGAACAGCCAGGTTCCGCCACCACCCGACATTGCCGGAGCGCCGGCCAGCACCCGCACGGCCGGTACGGCTCCCACCACGCAGCCCGCGCCCACCAGCAGGGCGAACACGCGATCGGCGACGGCGGGCCGCCGGCGCAGCACCGCGGCGCTCAGGCCCGCGGCCGCGAGCGCGGCGAGCGCGAGGAAGAACAGCGTCACGGAGCCTCGCGTCCCGGGCTAGCGGGAGTGGCCGGCAGCGCGCGGCGTGGCCGGGTGCAGTCCGCTCGTCTGCTGCTCGAGGGCGCGCACCCGGTCGAGCAGCTCCTGAGCCGGAGCGTGCCGCGCCAGCAGCCGCCGCAGCTCCTCGTCCCGCAGCACGAAGCCGAGCTGGGCGAGGATCCGCAGGTGGGCCGGCACGCTGGGGCTGATCACCGTGAAGAGCGCGTGCACCGGCTTGCCGTCCACGGCGTCGAAATCCACCGGGTGGCGCAGCAGGCACAGCGTGACGAACGGGGCATCGACGTGCAGCACGATGGGATTGCGGACGTGGGGAATCGCGATGCCGCCCCCGATCCCGGTGGAGCCCATCGCCTCGCGCGCCTCGAGCACCGTGACGAGGAACTGCCGGTCGGTGTCGGCGGGGAGCGGCAGGCGCGCGACGATCTCGCGGAGCACGCCCGCCTTCCCTTCTCCGCCCACGTCGTGGTGGATCCCGCCGGCCGGCAGCAGCTCGGAGAGCGGCGGCACATCGTCGGGCCGGCGCCTCGCCTGGTCGAGCAACCGGCGCGAAACGGCGATGCCGTGCTCCGTCGCCCACTCCCACAGCTCGATGGCGTTCAGGTGCAGCCGCTCGTTGACCCGGTGTGCCGGCAGCCCGCGCACCGAGATCCAGCGTCGCACGGTCGACTCGTCGACGCCGAGGTAGGAGGCCGCCTGGTGGACGGTCAGCTGCATGCGGGAGCGAGACGGGGATGTGGAGCGGACACCGAGCGCGAAACTAATCGGGCGCCGTGACGCGCGCCACGGCGAGCAGGGAGCTGCCGAACGGCACGCCGAGCGGCGTGAGGAGCCGCTGCTCCAGACGCGACAGCAGGTACAGCGGCTCGTTGATCCAGGGTGGCGGAACACGCGGCGAAGCGGGCCGGGGCCGACGCGCCGCTTCCAGCAGTCGCACGCCGAGCTTCGCCGGAAACATCCAATGGAAGAAGTAGCCCGCGCGGACGACGTGCAGTCCCGCCGAACGCGCCAGCGCCCCGAAGCTGCGCCTCGTGTAGCGCGTGTAGTGGTGGTTCAGGACGTCGTGGGTGGTCCAGAGCATGCGGAACGCCGGGACGGTCGCCACCAGCATCCCGTCCGGTTCGAGCAATGCGACGGCGTGCCGCAACGCCCCGGCGGGATCGGGGAGGTGCTCGATGACGTCCAGCATCAACACGAGCCCGTATCGCCTCCCCGGCCGGTAGCTCGCGTCGAACGGCCCCACGTGGATGCGATCGCGATGCGGGTTGCCCGCGGAAACCAGCGACGCATCGCTCTCGACACCCCAGACCTCGCCGAATTGCCCCAGCTGGTCGAACAGCAGACCGTCTCCGCACCCCACGTCCAGGATCGGCCGCCGCTCGACGCCAGCCAGGTAGCGCCGCACAGTCTCCAGCACGAATCGCTCGCGCGCACGCCACCACCAATGCCGCTCGTACAGCTCGCGATAGCGACGCGCATACTCCGGATCCACGCCGGACGCCGTCAGCCCTGGGGAGGGCCCGCGGGCCGCCGGATCACCCGGTCGACGACGTACAACGGGCGCCGCTTGACCTCCTCGTACACCCGGCCCACGTACTCTCCAACCACGCCGAGGAAGAAGAGATTCACGCCGGACAGGAACGTGAGCACGAGGATCAGGGACGTGAATCCCTGCGGCGAGCGGTGCAGCGCCAGCTTGGCGTACAACGCGTACAGCGCGAACAGCGCGGAGAGTCCGACTGCGGCTGCGCCGAGCAGGGCCGCAGCGCGGATCGGGACGGTCGAGAAGGCGAAGATGCCGTCGAACGCAAGCCCCAGCAGGCGGCGCAGGCTGTACTTGCTCTCGCCGGCGGGCCGTTCCTGCCGCTCGACTGGAATCCCGATCTGCCGGAACCCCACCCAGCTGCGCAGGCCGCGCAGGAAGCGCTGCCGCTCCGGCGCGCGCCGCAGCTCGTCCACCACGCGCCGCGACAGCAGGCCGAAATCCCCGGCATCCACGGGCACCGGCACGCTCGAGAGACGGCGCAGCATCCGGTAGAAGAGGAAGTAGGACGCGCGCAGCCACCATGCTTCTTTGCGCTGCGTGCGCCGCGCATACACGACGTCGAACCCCTCGGCGAATCGCGCCAGGAAGTCCGGGATCCGCTCCGGCGGATCCTGCAGGTCCCCGTCCATGAGGACCGTCACGTCCCCGGTCACGTGGTCGAGTGCCGCCGACAGCGCGGCCTGGTGTCCGAAGTTGCGCGACAGCGAGACGACGACCAGCCGGCCGTCCTTCGCCGCCGCCTCTTCCAGCAGCGTCCGCGTGCGGTCCGTGCTGCCGTCGTCCACCAACACGATCTCGTGCGGCCCTCCGGGGAGCCCGTCGAGCACCGCGCCCACCCGCCACAACAGCTCGATGATGCCGTCTTCCTCGTTATAGAGCGGCACGGCGACGGAGACGCGCGGACGTCCCGTGCCGCTCATGCCCGCGCCCGTCCCTTGAAATACACCATGTGCCAGAGCGGCACCCCCAAGGCGGAGAGCGTGAACGGCTCGAAGACGACCGTCTCGAACCGGGCGGTGAACAGCTGCTGCCATTCCACCAGGGGACGCGGAAATTCACCGCGATCCCAGCGCGCCAGCAGCCGGGCCAGAGAAGGGTGATCGGGCAGCACGAGATCGAGAATGTGCACGTGCCCGTCTGCGCTCACCAGATCCCCGAGATGCGCCAGCACCCGCGCCACCCCGGGCGTGTCCACGTGATGCAGCAGGCTGTTCGCCAGAATGAAATCGAATCGCTCGGCCGCCGGCACGACGAAGGTGGTGACGTCCGCCACGATGAAATTCCGGCCGTAGCGGCGCCGCGCCGACGCGATGTAGCCGGGGTTGTAGTCGATCCCCAGGTAATCCGCCCGGGCGAAGTGCGGGGTGTTGGTGCCGGGCCCGCATCCGACGTCGAGCACCCGCCGCACTTGGGACAGGTCGTTGTGGGCGAACACCGGGGACAGCTTCTGCTCGGCGAACGGCGCCTGCCAGAGCCGGTAAGCCCAGGGCTGTCCGAGCAGGCGCGCGACGACGCTCACGGCCGCCACCGCACGACGTACTGGTCCAGCGTATCGGCCGCGGGGTAACGAGCCGCCAGCGAATCCAGCAGATCGGGCGACAGTGGCCCGGAGAACAGGGGTTGCCGGTTGATCGCCACCACCGGCACGGCGTGCGCGTCGAGTGCGCGCAGCACGCGCGAGGTTTCGGAGCCCGAGTCGGACAGGAACTCGAAGATGGTGCGTGTCGGGTTCTCGAGACCGGACAGGAAGTACGCCTGGGGGCAGTCCGGCGCAGCGTACGCATATCCTCCGGTGGCGTGCGCCTGGAGCAACGTCACGAGGGAATCATAGCGGGCGGCGTCACGCGCTCCGACGACGAGCCCACCGCGCGGGGAGCCGAGGCGTCCCTCCGGCTCGTGGCTGGGATGAGTATCGACCACGGCGAACAGAATGTAGAGACCGAGCACCGCTGTCCCGATCGACGTCACGCCGGGAGCCCGCAACTGCGTCGCCACCACCGCCAGGCCTGCCAGCGCGGCGAGAGGCGCGACGTAGAAGAAATAGATGGGCCGGGAAAACGGAAACACGACGAGGCTCGCGAGCGCCGCGACCGCGAGCACGAGCACGAGCTGCTGGCGGCGGAGCGGGGAAATCGCCCCTCCCGTCTCGTTCCGAACGAGCAGCCAGACCCCGACGAGGACGAGGAGCGGCACCAGAGGACGGATCGAATACCAGACCGCGTGCCTGGACAGAATAAGGAAGGTGATCAACGCGAGCAGCAGGAATCCGAGCACCAGCCGTCGCGCCACCGCGGGGATGCGCCCCAGCGGCAACACACCGGTCAGCAACGCGACCGGCACGGCGCCGAGCAGGGTGGCCGTGCCCGGCAGGCTGCGGGCGGCGAAGTCGAGACGACGCGCCGGGACGACGAACACGCCGTGCCACAGGGCCGGCAGCGCGCCCGAGCTCACGTAGGGAACGAGGAACGCGGCGATCGGAATCGCCACGCCGGCGGCGAACGGCGCCAGCAGTCCGAGCAGCGTGGCCGCTCGCGCGCCGGCCGGCGCCTGCGGTCGGGCCGATTCGCGGAACACCAAAGCCGCGAGCAGGGCGCCCGGCAGGACGAACTGCACGACTTCCGGCACGGCGAGCTGCGTGTGCACCAGCCAGACGAGCAGTGCCACGAACACCGTCAGGCCAGTCCAGATGACGATCGCATAGGGGCCCGGCCGGAAGCTCGCCCGGGAAGACGGGCCGTGGAGCGTGCTCTCCCGATACAGGAGGAAGAGGATGACGGCGCCCACGTAGAACAGTCCGACGATCTTCACCAGGATGGACAGCCCTCCCGCGAGCCCTGCGGCCACGAGCCACCGGCCCCGTCCCGTCTCCAGGTGACGTAGCAGCGCCGCCGTGCCGAAGGTGGCGAAGAAGAGGTTGTACCAAGTCGGCATCGCGGCGGAGTACTGGGGGATGCTCCAGGCGGCCCCCAGGGCGGCGACCAGACCAGCGATTGGCGGGCTGGCGAAACGGATCGCGATGTAATACAGCGCCGGCACCCACAAGAGGAAGAGGCCGAACAACGGGAGACGAAGCGAGAACAGGTTGATCCCGAAGACCTGGAACGCGACCGCGCCCAGATAGCTCAAGCCCCCCGTGTAGACCTCGTCGAAGTCGCGATGCGGAAGCTGGCCGCCGAGCACCCGCTCGGCGCTCTGTGCCAGCGTGCCTTCGTCGTGCGGGATCCAGCCGTGGTCGAGGTGGTGCCAGGCGTACAGCGCGGTGACGACCCAGAGGAGCGCGAGGACCATCCACCACGTGGTCGAGCGAGAGCCGAGCGCGAACTGGTGGGAGGAGAGTGGCACGAGAGGCGCCGGACGGAATCGAACCGTCGAATGGAGGTTTTGCAGACCTCTGCCTTACCACTTGGCTACGGCGCCGGGCGGAAGCGTAAGGTCGCAGCCTGCTTCCGGTTTCTCAACCCCTCATCCCCGAACTACAGGCCCCGCCCGGGCAATTCTTCACCTGGTTTCCGGGCTCTCTTCACGAGGATCCGCCTAATCTGGCCGATGCCCTCGATAAGGAACCTGCCAATGATCCGGACCAGACTCGCACCTCTCGCCGTGCTCGGCGTCGCCCTGCTCTGCACGCTCGCTTGTCGTGCACGGCGGCCACAGGGCACAGACTCGCGCACCGCCGTCGCGCTGCCCGTCGAGGCGCGGGATGCGGTCCTGGCCGAGATGCGGACGATGCTCGGATCCCTGAACGGGATTCTCGGCGCCGCGACACGCTCCGACTCAGGCGGCATGCGTCAGGCGGCTGCGGCGTCGGGCTTGGTCATGGCAGCCGATCCGGCGCTCGAGAAGTACCTGCCGGAGCAGTTCCTGCAGCTCGGCACGAGCACCCACGTGCAGTTCGACAGCCTCGCCGCGGCCATCGGCTCCGGCGCTCCGCGAGACACGGCAATCGCCCGTCTCGCCCGCATCACCGGCAACTGCGTATCGTGCCACGCGCTCTACCGGCTGGTGTTGCGCTGAGCGAGCGCCGCAGGGTCCTTACTTGAGGGTGAAACTCCTCCGGAAGGTCAACGCCCAGGGACTTCCCGTGAAGCCGTCGCCCCAGCGCCACGACACGTCCAGCTCCGCCACGTCACCCCGCACCGAGCGCGGGGATCCCAGCCGCAGCGCGAGCCCCGCGTCCCCGCCCAGGCGCGCCGCCTCGCGCTCGGCGTACCACGCCCCCCCGTACTCCACGTACGGGGCGACACCGAGGCCGACCAGTCCCCACAACTCGTCCGCTACCAGCACCCGATCCTCCAGCATCGCGTACACCAGTCGCGTGCCGGTGAAGGCGTGCGCCCCGAAGCCGCGCGGCCCGTTCTGCGTCGACCAGGGATCGAAGACCTCCCCGAATTTCGGGCGTCGCAGGGCGCTGCCCTCGAGATGCAGCAACACGGCCTGGCGGGGGAGCGCCAGACTCGCGACGTCGAGCGTCGCGCGGGCGAGCCCGGAGTCGAGCCCGGCCCCACCCGCGACGCCATGCGCTTCGCCCCGCAACAACGCGAGGCCCCGACGCCAGCGAGCGCCCACCTGCCACTTCACCTCGGGGCCCACTCCGGCGCGGCCGGCCGGGTAGCCCCAGGCTCGCGGCGCGGCCCACAGTCCCAGCCGCACCGCCGACGACAGGTCCACGTCCTCGCGCCGGGCGAAGCCGTTCAGGTGCTCGAACACCGCGTAGCGCACGCGCCCCGCGTCGATGCCGGCGCCCAGTGTACCGAACCCAGAGTACGCGAAGGTAGTCGTCGTCTCCGGAGCGAAGTCCTCACGCCGCCAACCGGCGCTGGCCCAGAGCCGGATGTAGCTGCGCTCGCTGGCCCGAAGGGCCACGCCGCCCGTGAGCGTCAGCGCCAGCGTCCGCCGTCGCGCGCTGTCGGCGAGCACGCCGTCCGCGAACTGCAGCACGCGGTGGTTCGCCGCCTCCCCCTCCGTCACGAGCGACCAGCGCGCGTCATTGCGATAGAAGGGCCGGCCGTAACTCCACGCCCCCAGGCGGCCGTCGGACAGGTCGCTGTAGACGGCGATCAGCGGAGCGTGATGCAGCAGCAAGCCCGGACTCGCGAACTGGACGTCGACCGAGCGGCGATCGGGATTGTGCCCGTAAGCGAGACTGACGAGCGTCGCCGCGCCCAGGAAATTCCGCTCCACCATGGCGGCACTCCAGGTGACCGACCCGGCGGCGCTCGCGAAGTTGAGTTGCGGCGAAGTGCTCCACCCATCTCCGGTCTCCACGCGCAGCGCCAGCCGGTCGCCCACCCGCACCGTGTCGAGCAGCACGAAGCGGAACACCCCGAGCTCCCGCAGGTAGCGCTCCGTCTCGACCAGGCGGGCGGAATCCACCGGCGTCCCCGGCCCCATCAGAATCAGGCGCCGGATCACCCCCGGACGGGTCGTGATGTGCAGCGCGTTGCCGACATGCGCCACGAATCGCGGAGTGCCGTCGGGAGGGTCGAAGACGTTGCGCGACACGATGATCACAGTGTCGATCACCGGATCCCCGGGACGCTGTGCGGCGAGTGGCGCAGCCGCCGTGAGAAGCGCCAGCGCGGCGTACAACGACGGGAGCCTCACCGCATGCCGTCGATGCGTTGCCGCAACCGATAACTCGCGTGGTGGCTCGAATCGTCCCATGCCGTGAAGAATAGCGTCGCGTCGATGCGGCCGATGATCTGACCCATGCCCCACTGCGAGAGCGTGAAGAACCCTTCCACGGAGTCGGGCTTCAACGGCCGGCACAGGCAGGTGACGGTGCCGTAGGCGGGGATGCCGCCGGGGACAGGGCCAAGCCGGTACGGCATGCCGAGGTGCATTGCCCGGACGTTCCCGACGTCCAGCGCGATGTTCAGGGCGTACTCGTCGCCCAGTCCGGGACTCGGGTTGAACTCGAAGCGCGCCAGCAGCACGTCGTGACCGCCGTGCGCAATACCGAGCGACTCGGCGCGCAACCGCACCAGGGTGAACCGTGGATCCGTGTCGACGATCAGTCGGCCGGCGGGGAGCCACTCGGCCTGCTGCTGTTCGCCGAAGGTGTCGCCTTTTTGGGGGAGGATGTCGCAGGCGAGGCACAGCGGCAAGAGCGTCAGGCAGAGGCGTCGAGCAAGAGTGTCGAGCGGCAAAGCAGAACGTGTTGCGATTGCTGTCTTACGCGGGGATGGACTCGACGAACTGCAGCAATTCCACGGCCGAAAATTCACCGAACCGCTCCACGATCTCTTTCTCCTGTCGCTCGAGGAACACCCACCCGGTCGTCTTGCGGTTTCCCTCGCCCACGAAGTGGATGCGACCGCGCATGGCCTCCAGCTCGGGGGCCGGCTCCACTTCGAGGTAGACGTCCCAGCGGCTCGGCCCGCGCCTCAACTCTCCCATGTGCCGTGCGCGCTCCTGCCCGGGGAATGGCTCGCTCATCCCTCAAACGCTACGCTCCCATCGTCCCGGATGCCAGTTAGATTTGCGGCTCTATGAACTGCCATGCCTGCGGTGCGACACTCTCTCCCGGCGCCCGGTTCTGCCACAAGTGCGGTGCCAACACCAATCCATCCAGCACCGCCACGGGGTGGCGTGCCGGCCTCCCGTGGGGGATCGCCGGTCTCGCCGTTGGCGCGCTGCTCGCCGTGGTCCTGATGCGCGGGGCCGGCGGGGCCGCGTCGGCCACTGGTACGCCGCCGGCAGGCGGGGGCGCCCCCTTCGCCGGCGGCGGCGCTGCTGCCCTGGACATCAGCCAGATGTCGCCCGAGGAGCGGGCCCAGCGGTTGTTCGACCGGGTGATGCGGCTCCAGCAAGAGGGGAAGCAGGACAGCGTCCAGTTCTTCCTGCCCATGGCCATCGGGACCTACCAGCAGCTTCCGGCCATGACCCTCGATTCACACTTCGACATTGGTCTCCTGCAGATGGTCGCGGGCGACGCGGCGGCGGCGTTGAGCGAGGCTGACACGATTCGGCAACAGGCGCCGAACCATCTCTTCATCTTCATCCTGCGCGCCCGGGCAGCCCAGGCCAAGAACGACACGCGCGCCATGACGCAGGCCTACCAGGACTTCCTGAAGAACGAGTCCGCAGAACGCGCCCGCAAGCGGCCGGAATACGACGAGCACGCCCGCATCCTGGATGGGTTTCACGCCGAAGCCACCAGCCGGGCGCGGAGCTGACGTGCGGATCGACCAGGCCGCCAGCGGGACCGCTTGACCCGCCTCATCCACGTCGCACACAGTCCGGATTCCGACGATGCCTTCATGTTCTGGGCGCTCGCGGCAGGGAAGATCGACACGGGCGACCGGCGTTACGTCCACGAGCTCGGCGATATCGAGTCGCTGAACCGGCGCGCGCTCGCCGGGGAACTCGAAGTCACGGCGGTGTCGCTCCACGCCTACGCCTACCTGGCCGATCGCTATGCCTTGCTCGCCCATGGCGCCTCGATCGGCGACCGCTATGGCCCGCGCATCGTCGCCCGCACAGCGCCTCCCCCGGACCCGCGCGGGGCGCTCGCCGGGCGGACGGTGGCCGTCCCCGGGGAGCTCACCACGGCCTACCTCACCCTGCGGTTGTACCAGCCGGACGTTCGCCACGTCGTCGTCCCGTTCGACCAGATCGAGGAGTATGTCGCCGCGGGTCGCGCCGACGCCGGCCTGCTGATCCACGAGGGCCAGCTCACCTTCGCCGACCGCGGGCTGCACCTCTGGGTCGACCTCGGGGAATGGTGGCATGGGGAGACCGGCTTGCCGCTGCCGCTGGGCGGCAACGTGGCTCGGCGCGACCTGGGAGAGGCGCTGCTCGCCGCGATCGCCCGTGACCTGAAGGCCAGTATCGAATACGGGCTCGCCCATCGGACCGAAGCTCTGGCGCACGCGCAGGGCTTCAGCCGCGGACTCGACCCCGCCCGGACGGACCGGTTCGTGGGCATGTACGTGAACGACTTCACCGTCGACTACGGCGAGCGGGGACGCCGGGCGGTGGAGGAGCTGCTGGCGCGCGGCCACCGCGCCGGCCTGCTGCCGGCTCCCGTGGCCCTGCGATTCATCGGCGCGTAACGTCGATCCCTCACCGAGCGAATCACCTCGCGTGGTGAATCACCCGTCCCCCGGCACCGTCGCCCTGCTTGTGGTGGACGACGAGGAGCAGATTCGGAACGCCCTCAAACGATTCCTCGAAGGCGAGCAATTCTCCGTACACACGGCGGCCTCCGGCCAGGAGGCGCTCACCGTACTCCAGCAGCAAGACATCGCCCTCATGCTGGCCGACATCCGGATGCCCGGGATGAGCGGCATCGACCTGGTGCCCCAGGCGCTCGAGCTCACGCCCGACCTGGCGGTCGTGATGCTCTCGGCCGTCAACGATGCGACGACCGCCGCGCTGTGCATGCAGCGCGGCGCGATGGATTACCTCACCAAACCGATCGAACTCGACGATCTCGGCCGGGCCATTCGGCGGGCGCTGCGCCGGCGCGCTGCCCTGATCGAGAGCCGGCACCTCGAAGTACAGTTGAAGGAGGAGTGGGCGCGCGAGCGCGCCGAAGCCCACCGCGTCACCGTCGCGACCCTCGAGGCCCTGGTCAACGCGATGGAGGCGCGGGATCCCTACCTGCGCGGCCACTCCGCCCGCGTGGCCGACCTCTCCGCCACCATCGCCGCCCACATGCACCTCTCCGACGACGAGGTGGAGCAGGTCCGCCTCGCCGGACGGCTGCATGACATCGGGAAGATCGGCACGCGCGAGAGCGTGATGAACAAGCAGGGACCGCTCACACCCGACGAATACGAGCACGTCAAACGGCACGTGATCATCGGCTCGCAGATCCTGTCCCCGCTGGTGCACCTCGGACCCGTGCTCGGCGCCGTCCGGAGTCATCACGAGCGCTGGGATGGGACGGGCTACCCCGATGGGCTGCGCGGCGAGGAGATTCCGATCGGGGCCCGGATCATCGGCGCCGCCGAGGTCTACGACGCGCTGTGTACCACGCGCCCCTACCAGGAGAAGCTCCCCTCCCCCCAGGCGATCCGCCGCATGGGAGATCTGGCCGGGACCGTCCTCGATCCCAAGGTCTTCGCCGCGCTCGCCGAGGTCGTGACCCGGCGCCGCTCGCTGGTGTTCCTCGAGGGAACAGAAGGGCCCTGAAAAGACCAAACCCGGGGGCTTGCGCACCCCGGGCTGGTGGGTCGGGCGAAGTGGCCGTCACACCTCGGCCGCGACCACTTGGATCTATGATTGTCAGGTGCCCATCATACGCGGCCACCTGGAGAATTGTTGCATCTCCCCCCACCCTGGATGCCGCCCTGCCATCGGCCGCGCACCCCTTTTGATGCGCGCTTCGTCGAAACCGTTGCAGGCGGCTGGGGGTTCCCTAGCCCCGCTTCACCCGGCCCAGCCGTGAGGTCGTGATTGTTTCAATGTGGGACCCGCGGCGCAGCTCGACCCGCGTATTGGCGAGTCCCCATCCCAACCCCAGGGGTCCGAAGACGATCTCGGGATTGGTGACGTGCACAGCAACGCCGGAGGCGGCCGGTCCCGGCCAGCGGGCGTAGGGCTCCCAGCCGAGGGGGCCCTCCCGGTCGACCCGTAACGAATCGGCGGCGATGCGAAGGCGAGCGCGCGTTCCCCGCAGCACCGCGGCGGCTCGCGTCACGGCGATCGCGGTAGTGACGTCGCGCGCCGCCGCATCGGTAGCGAGGCGGTCGAGCGCCCCTCCCAATCGTGGCGCCCCCAGGGAAAGCACCACGGCCAGGATCATCAGGACCACGAGCACCTCGACGAGGGTGAATCCGCGCACGGGCCCACGGTAGCACACGCGGGCCGGGCGTCCGTCATCCTTTCCACGCGGCCTGGGCCGGAAAAGCCCGGCGTAGCGCCGCCGGCGGCGGTCTAACCCCCCAGACCGGGAACCGCTATTGTTGGCTGGTTCAAGCAACCGCCCGGACTGGGAGCCGATGACCGCCGCGCCGCAGCGCGATCCCCTCCACACGTTGCGAGAGTACCGCAACCTCGCCCCCTGGAACCTCCATGACCTGTCCGTGGTCGTGGGGGCGGTGCTGCAGGCGTCGGCCGTGACGCCGATCAATGCCGCCGCGCGGGCCACGCCCAGCCAGCGTACCATCCGGTTCTACGTGGCGAAGGGGCTCGTGTCTCCTCCGGAGGGGCGCGGCACCGCGGCGACCTACACCTACCGGCACTTCCTCCAGCTGCTGTGCATCAAGCTGCGGCAGATGGAGGGTGCGACCCTCGCGGCGATCACCCGCGACATGCAGGATCAGACGGGGGACGTGCTGGAGCGGCGCGCCGCGCAGACGCTGGGCGCCGGGCTGCCGCCTCCCGACCACCTGTCGCTGCGCGGCGGCGAAGGATTGCCGCGTGGCCGATCCGGGCGCGCTATCAATGCCTGGATGGCACGCGACGTGGAGCGCGAGCCCGGTGGGCCGAGCAGCTGGCGGCGCATTCCCGTGGCTCGCGGCGTCGAGCTGCATCTCGACGCGGACCATCCGCTCGCCCGTCTCGGGCCCGACGAAGCCGGCGTGGCGGAGATGGTGCGGCAGGCGCTGGCCAAGCTGCTGCCGCAGTGGCCCGCGTAGTTCCCCTCTTGCTCGAGGAGCACCCATGGGCGGCTCGCTGATTCTCCTGATCGTCCTGGCGGCCATCGTGTTGTACGGCATCGCCGCTTACAACGGATTGATCAATCTCAAGAACCAGACGCTCAACGCGTTCAAGCAGATCGACGTGCAGCTGAAGCGCCGGCACGATCTGATCCCCAACCTCGTGAATGCCGTGAAGGGCGCGATGGACTTCGAGCGGCAGACGCTCGAGGCGGTGATTCAGGCCCGCAATCAGGCGATCACGGCCGGGGCGAGCGCGGGACCCGACGCGATGAAGCAGGTCGCCGCGGCCGAGAATCAGCTGTCCGCCGCGCTGTCGCGTTTCAACGTGGTGGTGGAGCAGTACCCGCAGCTCAAGGCGACGGGCAACGTCTCCCAGCTGCAGGAGGAGCTCACGTCCACCGAGAACAAGATCGGTTTCGCGCGCCAGATGTACAACGACACGGCGACGCAGTACAACATCAAGCAACAGCAGTTCCCCACCAGCCTGTTCGCCGGCATCGCCAAGGCGTCCCCTGCCGAACTGTGGGAGATCAGCGACGAGGGCGAGCGCGCCGTCCCGCAGGTCGATCTCTCGATGAAGCCGAAGGCGTGACCGACGACGGCTCGCTCAACCTGTTTCAGCAGCAGGAGGCCAATCGCCGTCGCACGGTCGTGCTGGTGGTTGGCTTCGTGCTGTTCTTCGCCTGGCTCGGGTTCGGCGGCGATCTCATCCTCCACCTGGCCACCGCGGGCGCCGCCCCCGACGCCTACCACCACACCTTCCCGTGGTTCGGCCTCGTGCTCACCGCCATCGGCGCCGGGGTGGCCCGCTACGGGTTCGCCACCGGCCCGAACAAGGTGCTCTGGTCTACCGGCGCGCGGGAGGTGGTCGAGCCGCAGACCGACCAGGAGCGCCAGCTCGTCAACGTCGTGGAGGAGATGGCGATCGCGGCCGCCGTGCCGCGCCCGCGCATCTGGATCGTTCCCGATCCCGATCCCAACGCGTTCGCCACCGGCCTGGACCAGGCGCACGCCCACATTGCCGTCACCCAGGGCCTGCTCGACCTGTGCACGCGGGACGAGCTCCAGGGGGTGGTGGCCCACGAGCTGGGGCACGTGAGGAATCTCGATGTGCGCCTCATGACCACCCTCGCCGCGCTGGTGGGCGCGGTCGCGCTGATGCACGACGGCATGGGCCGCCTGCTGTCGAGTGGCGGCCGGATCGGCGGTGGCGGGTCGCGCGGCGGACGCGGCAAGGGAGGCGGCGCGCTCATCATCGTCGTGCTGGTCGTCTGGGTGATCTCCTGGATCCTCGCCCCGCTCATTACGCAATTCCTGGCGATGGCCGTGAGCCGGAACCGGGAGTATCTCGCCGACGCGTCGGGCGCGCAGTTCACGCGTAATCCGATGGCGCTCGCCACGGCGCTCCAGAAGATCGAGAGCGCGGATGCTCCCACCAGCTCGATCAAGCGCGGAGCCGCGCACCTCTGCATCGCGGACCCGCTGGGCCGGCGCATGAACCTGCGCGAGGGCGGCGTCGCCAACCTCCTGGCCACCCATCCACCGATGGCCGCGCGCATCGCCCGGCTCAAGGCTATGGCCTTCCAGCGGCTCAAGGCCGAAGGACAATTCCCCGCCGCGTGACCGCTCGGGATTGGGCCATCACGGGAGTGTTGGGGATCGGCGCCGGAACCGGCCTGCTCTACCTCACCCGCAATCGCCTCCGCCGCATGGCGCAGCGCGCCGTGCTGCGGTTCCGCACCCGCCTGGCCCGGTATCAACTGCAGCAGCGCCGGCTCGCCAAGGGCGCGCTGCTCGATGACCCGGTGGTGGGCGTCGCCGTGGCGCAGCACGCCCGCGAGCACGGGATCGCGGAACCGCGGGTGTGGCGGCTCGTCGCAGGGTATGTCGACGAGATCGTCCCCTACCTCAATGTCCTCTCCTACTACAAGCTCGGCTACAACGCCGCGAAACTGGTGGTCAACCTGCTGTACAAGGTCAGCGTCGACTACCAGGACGAGGCGGCGCTCGGCCGCATTCCCAAGCGGGACGTGGTCGTATACCTGATGAACCACCGGTCCAACGCCGACTACGTCGTGGTCGCCTATGTGCTGGCGCGCGGCACGCACGTCAGCTATGCCGTGGGCGAATGGGCGCGCGCCTGGCCGCTCGAATACGTCTTCAAGTCCTTCGGCGCGTACTTCATCCGGCGGCGCTTCCGCCAGCCCCTGTACCACGCGGTGCTCGAGCGGTACGTCCAGCTCATCACCACCAACGGCGTAACGCAAGGCATTTTTCCCGAGGGAGGACTCACGCGCGACGGCCGGCTGCGTCCGCCCAAGCTCGGGCTGCTCGACTACATCTGCCGCTCGGTGCTCGACCCCGCGTTCCAGCGGGACGTGTGGTTCGTCCCGGTCGCGCTCAACTACGACCGCGTGCTCGAGGACCGCTCGCTCATCCGGGAGCTGACGGACCCGAGCGACCGGCCGGGGTTGCTGTCCCAGCTCGTCACGGTCACGAGCTACGTGCTGGGCAACACCCTGCGACTCGTCACCGGGCGGCTGCGGCGGTACGGCCGCGTGGCCGTCAACTTCGGCTCGCCGCAGAGCCTGCGTGTCTGGCTCGCCAGCGCGCCTGCCGGCGCCCTCGACTGGCCCAGAGAGCAGCGCCTTCCCGAGCTGCAGCGCCTCGCCGACGAAATGATGCGCCGCATCGGCGCGATCGTGCCGGTGACGCCCGTGCCCCTCGCCGCCGCCGCGCTCCTGTCCTTCGAGCAATCGGTCGTGCGCCGCGATGCGCTGCTCGAGCGGATGGACGTGCTGCGCGACCGCCTGCGCGACGTGAACGGCAAAGTGGTGCGCGGCGGCGCGCGGATCGAGGAGGTGTGGGACCGCGCGTGGCGCATGCTGCGCCTGCGCCGGCTCGTGGTGGCGGAAGGCACGAGCCTCGTGATCCTGCCGCGCGGCCGCCCCTTGCTCGAGTACTACGCCAACTCGATCGCGCACCTGCTTCCCATCCGCGCGCCCCGGCTGCCGTTCCACAAGGAGCATGACCGGGAGACGGACCTGCCAAGACTCAAGACCGGGGAGTGGGGGGTGGGGAATGGTACTTGACGGTGCGATGCGGAGAT
>DATGDE010000214.1:0-2788 GCA_035311125.1 Gemmatimonadales bacterium | reverse complement strand
CGTAATAGTTGAGGAGTTGGAGATTGCCGTACTGGAAGACACCGGTCCACGTCACGTCGCCGTCCCAGTCCCAGCTGCGGAACAGCGCCCCCCCGGTGTTGGCGGAGCGGAACACCTTGCCGGGTTGATTCCAGCGGTAGCCACCCTGGATGTGCGCGTTGACGAGGCCGGCGCGCCACAGGAATCCGAGATCGTTGACGTCGAAGCCCGGCGAGATCGCGCCGATCGCGGAATTCGAAGTCCAGTTGCCCTTTTGCTTGTTGAGGTATACGCGCGCCCCCCACCCGGCGAGCGAGGTTGCCGCGGAGTCCACGGAGAAACTGCGCGCGTCGGGCCGCTGCATGTAGCGCTGCGCATTCTCCTGCAGCGCCGTGATCCGGGCCGCGGTCCCGCGCACGTCGGTCGCGCCGAGCCAGCCCGTCACGACCCACGTCTTGTTGCGATCGAGGAACGTCCAGCCGTCCACCCCGACCGCGGACGCGCCGCTCGAGATCTGGTCGCGCAGGCGCGGGTCGTCGAAGCGGCGGGCGGAGAGCGTCGTCATCATCCCGAGTCCCTGCCGGCCGTCGGGGAATTCCTTCTGCACCCGCGCCACGGTGTAGGACGCCGGCGGCTCGACCTCGGCGCGGAAGCGGGCGCCACCGGTGTCCAGCCGGGCGAGCTCCCGCGACGTGAGCGCGGAGAGCACACCGACGTTCCAGCTCGAGCCCGCCTTCCCGGTCAGCTTGAGCGCGCCAAGAATGTGCGAGCCCGAAGGCACGTCGGCGTACTCCGCGGCCGGCAGGCTGCCCTGGGGGGCGCGCCCGATGCGCCGCGTGTAGAAGAAGTCCGGGTCGCCCCAGTTGAAGCCCCAGTAGTTGTTCGATCCGCCGCGTCCGAAATTGAAGATCGACGACCCCTCGATGAAGAACGGCCGCTTCTCCTGGAAGAACGTCTCCACGTCGCTCAGGTTCACGACCGCCGGGTCGACCTCGACCTGGCCGAAATCCGGGTTGACGGTGGCGTTGAGCGTCAGGTTCGAGCCGATGCCCAGCTTCGCGTCCACGCCCGCATCGGGCGACATGGCCGACCCGTCATGGAACGGATCGCCCGCCGCGTGCGGAGAAAACTCGGCGCGCGCTCGCGTGTACGGCAGGATCTCCAGCCGCGGCGGCGGCGTGACGGCCGTGATGCCCACCAGCTCCGGAAAGCGTGACACGAAGCCGCTGCCGTTCTTGGGCGTGTACACCAGGAAGTCGCGCTCGTGACGGCGGGCGATATCGCGGCTGAAGTTCACGCCCCACACGTACTGCGGCGCCGCGTGGAAGCGGAGCTGCGAATAGGGAATCCGCAGCTCGGCGGTCCACCCCAGGGAGTCGATCTGCACGCGACCGTCCCACACGCCGTCCCAGGAATCGTCGTCCCAATCGTCGTTCAGCAGCACGCCATCGTACAGCGTGCCGGCGGCGTCGACGCCGAAGTACACGCCGCTGCGGCGGTCGTGATAGGGGTCCAGGAAGACGTTGAAGCGGTCCGAGTTGGCGTAGTCGTCGCGGCGGCCCAGCCGCCCGACGATCGAATCGGGATGCGCGTCGTACATCCGCGCGCCGATGTAGATCGCCGCATCATCGTAGGCGACGTACACCACCGTGCTTTCCGAGGGGGCCTTCCCTTCCAGCGGATCGCGCTGCAGGAAGCCGGTCACCCGCTCGGCGGTGCGCCAGACGGGATCGTCCAGCCGCCCGTCCACCACCAGCGGTTGCATGGCGCGCATCGCGCGGACCTGCGGGACCATGATGAGAGGGGAATCGACCGTCGCCGAGGGGACGGGAGCCGCCGCGGCGAGGCACAATACGAAACACGAGATCGTCGTCATACGCCCGACCGGCTGCAGGGTTGGACAGCGCGACTCGAGGCGCGTGACGGCGCGCGCGGATCGAACCCTTTGACGTCGGTCGGCGAAGAATGGTTGCAGCGGCCGGGCGGGGCCCGGTCAGGAACGGATCAGGCGTCGGTGAGCAGACGCACCACGCCTCGCACGATCGTGGCCAGGGCCCGGCCCACCTGGCCGCCGACCTCGAGCACCTCGGCGTGCGACAGCTTGGTGGGGGAAATGCCCGCCGCCAGATTCGTGATGGTGGAGAAACCGAGGCAGCGCAGGCCGCGCGCGCGCGCCACGATCACCTCGGGCACCGTGGACATGCCCACGGCATCGATCCCAAGGCGTTGCAGCATGCGAATTTCCGACGGCGTCTCGTAGGAGGGGCCGAGCAACCCAACGTATACCCCCTCCTCCAGCGCGATACCGGCCTCCCGGGCCGCTTCGCGCGCCAGCGCGCGCAACCCCGCGTCGTAGGGGTCGCTCATGTCCGGAAAACGTTCTTCGCCGTCCAGCACGGGACCGATGAGCGGATTGCGAAACATCAGGTTGACGTGATCCGCAATCAGCATCAGCGTGCCGGAGCGGAAGGTGGGCCGCACGCCGCCCGCTGCATTGGTGACGATCAGCGTACGCACGCCGAGGCGCGCGAACACCCGCACCGGCAACCCCGCGACGTCGACCGAGTGGCCCTCGTAGAGATGGAACCGGCCGCTCTGCACCAGCACCGGCATGTCCTCGAGCGTGCCGGCGACGAGCTCACCCTTGTGGCCCGCGACGCTCGGTTGCGGAAATCCCGGAATCTCGGCGTAGGGGACGCGCACCGCCTGCCGGACGTCGTCGGCCAGGTGTCCGAGCCCGGAGCCCAGGATGATCCCGACCTTGGGCGACCGGCCCTCCAGCCGCTTCTCCACCACGCGCGCCGCGTCC
>DATGDE010000213.1:0-1544 GCA_035311125.1 Gemmatimonadales bacterium | reverse complement strand
TACCATGACCGACGCCTTGACGCGCCTCACCACCGCCCTGACCGATCGCTACGTGGTCGAGCGCGAACTCGGCGCCGGAGGGATGGCGACCGTATACCTCGCCCATGACCTCCGCCACGACCGGCGGGTGGCGCTCAAGGTGCTGCGCCCCGAGCTCGCGGCCATCCTGGGAGGCGAGCGCTTCCTCAAGGAAATCCGGCTGACCGCGAACCTGCAGCACCCCCACATCCTGGGGCTGCACGACTCGGGCGAAGCCGACGGTCTCATCTATTACGTCATGCCGTACGTGGAGGGGGAATCGCTCCGCGAGCGCCTGACGCGCGAGCATCAGCTTCCGATCGAGGACGCGATGCGCATCGCGACGGAGGTCGCCGGGGCGCTGGACTACGCGCACCGCCACGGGGTGATCCACCGCGACATCAAGCCGGAGAACATCCTGCTGCACGACGGCTCGGCGCTGGTGGCCGATTTCGGCATCGCGCTCGCCGCCTCCCGCTCCGACGGCGGCACGCGGCTGACCGAAACCGGCATGTCGCTCGGCACACCCCACTACATGAGCCCCGAGCAGGCGATGGGGGAGCGCGAAATCACCGCCAAGAGCGACGTGTACGCGCTCGGCTGCGTGATGTACGAGATGCTGAGCGGCGAGCCGCCGTTCACCGGCCCGACCGCGCAGGCGATCGTCGCCCGGGTGATGACGGAGCAGCCACGCAGTCTCACGCTGCAGCGGCATTCCATTCCGCCGCACGTCGAAGCGGCGGTCAACCGGGCGCTCGAGAAGCTCCCCGCCGACCGGTTCGCCAGTGCAGCGCAGTTCGCCGAGGCGCTGAGTCGCCCGGATCTGAGCGTGGCCACGACCCGGGCACAGGTCGCGGCCCCCACCCCGGTCGTGACCCGGTGGCGCGGCTACTTCCAGCTGGCGCTGGCCGCGGCCGCGGTCTCAGTGGTCCTCGCCGCCTGGGGGTGGTGGCGCGTCCGCAGCGTGGCGCGGGAGCCGGCCACCTGGCAGTACATCACCCTGGGCGACAGCGTCGCGCTCGTTACCCAGAATCCGGGCATGGCGCTGTCTCCCGACGGCTCGCGGTTCGTCTTCAAGGACGACCGCCAGAACGGCCGCCTCTGGCTCAAGCAACGCGGCGAGCTGAACCCTACGCCGATCGACGGAACCGAGCGAGCCCAGAATCCGGTGTTCTCCCCCGACGGGCAATGGATCGCGTACGTCGCCGACGGCCGCCTGAAGAAAGTGCGCACCTCGGGCGGGGCGAGCGTCACGCTGGCGGACTCCGTCGCCCCGGGCTTCGGAGGCGCCGCGTGGCTCGACGACGGCACGCTCGTGTACGTGCCGCCGAGTCTCCAGGAGTTGCGCCGGGTGAGCGCCTCGGGCGGCCCGAGCACGATCGCCCTGAGTCGTGGTCAGGCATCGCTGGCCGGCGGAGGCGCGGGGATGCCGGTCGCCCTCCCGGGCGCACGCGGCGTGCTGTTTCAGCTGTGCGGATCCAGCTGCGTGACGATGAGCGTCCATGTCCTGGATTTGCGTACGGGGA
>DATGDE010000212.1:0-13151 GCA_035311125.1 Gemmatimonadales bacterium | reverse complement strand
TCATCCACCCGGTGCGCGTGGTTGGTCGGGATTCCTCTCGCCCTCGCGGCCTGCGCAGGCCTCGGCCCGGCGCCGAGCCTCGACCCCGGATCGCCGCGCGCACAGGCATTCCTCGACACCCTGGAGCAACGCACCTTCAACTTCTTCTGGGAGCGCAGCGACCCCCAGACCGGGCTGACCCCTGACCGCTGGCCGACGCTCACGTTCTCGAGCATCGCGGCGGTCGGCTTCGCGCTCACCGCCTATCCGATCGGCGTGGAGCGCGGCTACGTCACCCGTCCGCAGGCGGCCGGCCGCACGCTCGCGACGTTGCGCTGGTTCTGGCAGGCCCCCCAGGGCTCGCAAGCGAGCGGCACGAGCGGCGACCACGGTTTCTTCTATCACTTCCTGGATCTGCAAACCGGGCAGCGCTATCAGACGGTCGAGCTCTCGACCATCGATACCGCCTTGTTGCTCGGCGGCGTGTTGTTCTGCCGCGAGTACTTCAACGGCCCCGACTCGACCGAGGTGGCGATCCGGGCAACCGCCGATTCCCTCTACGCCCGCACCGACTGGGCGTGGGCTCAGCGCACGCCGCCGCTCGTCAACATGGGGTGGACACCGGAGAACGGCTGGCAACCGCTCGACTGGCGCGGCTACAACGAAGCGATGCTGGTCTACATCCTGGCCCTCGGCTCCCCCACGCACCCGATCGACTCGACCGCCTGGGCCGCATGGAGTGCGACCTATCAGTGGGGCGGCTTCTACGGGCAGTCGCACATCGGCTTCGCGCCGCTGTTCGGCCACCACTACACGCACGTGTGGATCGATTTCCGCGGCATCCAGGACGAGTACACCCGCGCCCACGGTCTCGACTACTTCGAGAACTCGCGCCGGGCAACGCTCGCGCAGCGTGCCTATGCGACGGCGAACCCGGGGGGCTGGGCCGGCTACGGCACCGACCTGTGGGGCCTTTCCGCTTCGGACGGCCCGGCCGACGTGACGCTCTCCCTGAGCGGGAGCCAGCGCCGTTTCTTCACGTACGCCGCGCGCGGCGCCGACTTCACCGAAGTGCGCGACGACGGCACCGTCGCGCCGACGGCCGCGGGGGGGTCGGTCCCGTTTGCCCCCGACGTCGCGATCGCCGCGCTGATCGCCATGCGGGAGCGCTACGGCGAATGGCTGTTCGGAACCTACGGGTTCCTCGACGCCTTCAACCCCACCTTCCGATTCTCCGGGCAGGCGAGCGCCGGCCAGGTGGTCGCGGGGCAGGGCTGGTTCGACACCGACTACCTCGGCATCGACCAGGGCCCCATTCTCGCCATGATCGAGAACTACCGCACCGACCTCGTCTGGAAGACGATGCGCAAGAGCCCGTACATCATCCGGGGCTTGCGCCGCGCCGGATTCCACGGCGGCTGGCTGGCCCAGGCGCCATGAGAGCGCGCGCGCTGCTCGCGCTGGCGCTCGTCGCGGCGTGCGCGCCGCGCGAATCGCCCGACACGCTGCGGTTCTGGGCGTTCGGCCGCGAGGGCGAGGTCGTGGCGCAGCTGGTGCGGGATTTCGAACGGCAACACCCGGGCGTCCACGTTCGGGTGCAACAGATCCCCTGGACCGCGGCGCACGAGAAGCTGCTCACGGCCTACGTCGGCGGCGCGTCTCCCGATCTCGCCCAGATGGGCAACACCTGGATCCCCGAGATGGTAACGCTCGGCGCGCTGGCGCCGCTCGACTCGCTGGTCGGCGCATCACCCGACATGGACTCGAGCGGACACTTTCCCGGGATCTGGGCGACCAACGTCGTGAACGCGCGCGTCTACGGCGTCCCCTGGTATGTGGACACGCGGGTGCTGTTTTATCGCAGCGACATCCTGGCGCGGGCCGGCTACCGGCGCATGCCCGACAACTGGAAAGACTGGCTCGCCGCGATGCGCGCCGTAACCCGAACCGAAGGGCCGGGCCATTACGGCATCTACCTGCCGCTCAACGAGTGGCCACCCCAGGTGATCCTCGGGCTCGAGCAGGGCTCTCCGCTCGTCACCCCGGACGGCCACGGCGCGTTCGCGGATTCGAGCTTTGCGCGTGCCTTCGATTTTCTTCTCTCGCTCTATCGCGAGCATCTCGCGCCGCCGGTCGGCAGCAACGAGGTCGCCAACCTCTACCAGGAATTCGCCCGCGGCACGTTCGCCATGTACATCACGGGGCCCTGGAACATCGGCGAATTTCGCCGCCGCCTTCCCCCGGAGCTGCAGCAGGCGTGGACGACGGCCCCGCTGCCCGGACCCACGGGACCGGAAAGCGGCGTCTCGCTCGCCGGTGGATCGAGTCTCGTACTCTTCCGCGCCTCGCGGCACCGGGCGCTGGCGTGGGATCTGATCCGCTACCTCGAGCGGCCCGACGTCCAGCTGCGCTTTTACCAGCTCACCGGAGACCTGCCCGCCCGGCGCGAGGCTTGGAACGACCCCACGCTGGCGACGGACCGGGAGGCGCAGGCGTTCCGCATCCAGCTGGGGCGTTCGGTGCCGACGCCCATGATCCCGGAATGGGAAGAGGTCACGACCAAGATCATGGATCAAACGGAGGCGGCGGTACGCGGCGGCGTGACCCCGGCCGAGGCGCTGGCCACACTGGACCGCCAGGTGAACCAGGTGCTCGAGCGGCGGCGCTACTTGCTGGCCCGGGCAGGGATCCGGAAGTAGTGGACGCCCGGCCGGGCGACCGGACTGCCGGGCGCGCCGGCTGGGCGTTCGTCACCCCCGGCCTCGTGTTGATCGGCGTGTTCTTCGTCATCCCGGTGATCGGCGCGTTTCTCCTCTCCTTCACCGATTTCGACATCTACTCGATCGGCGATCCTGCCAACACGAGGTTCATCGGCCTCGACAACTACCGCACACTGCTCACGACGCCGCTCTTCTGGACGGCGCTCAAGAACACGGTCTACTACGTGGCTGTCGGAGGGCCGCTGTCGGTCGTCGTATCGCTCGCCGCCGCGCTCGCGGTGAACGCCAAGGCGGTCCGCTGGAAGCCGTTCTTCCGCAGTGCCCTGTTCGCACCCTGGGTGACGACGCTCGTCGCCGTCGCCCTGGTGTGGCGCTACATCTATCATCCGCAGTACGGACCCTTGAACGCGCTGCTCGGCGCCGTCGGGATCGGTCCCATCGACTGGCTCGGCAATCCCCACTGGGCGATGCCCGCCATCATTCTCGTCTCGGTGTGGAAGAACTTCGGCTACAACATGCTGGTGTTCCTCGCCGGCCTGCAGACGATCCCGGAAGACCTGTACGAGGCAGCCGATCTCGACGGGGCGGGAACGTGGGGGCGCTTCCGGAACGTGACGCTCCCGATGCTCGGGCCGACGATGGTGTTCGTGGGCATCGTCACGATGATCGCGGCGTTCCAGATCTTCAGCGAGCCCTACATCATGACGCAGGGCGGACCGCTCAAGAGCACGCTGACGCTGGTGCTGTACATGTACGAGCAGGGGTTCCGCTGGTGGCGTCTGGGATTCGCCGCCGCCGTGGCCGTGGTGCTGTTCCTGCTGACCCTGGCCGGCACGTTGATCCAGCTCCGGTTGCGACGCGAGCCGGCCGCATGACGCCAAGGACCGTCATGCGGCACGGCTTGCTGCTCGTGGCAGCGATGCTGGCGGCGAGCCCGCTCCTGTGGATGGTGTCGGCGTCATTCATGCGAACGGGCGAAGCGAACAGCTCGCCGCCACCGCTGCTGCCGCACAGCCCCACGCTCGAGCATTACCGCGCGCTGTTCACCAGCCAGAACATCGGCCGCTATTTCGCGAACAGCATGATCATCGCGGTGGGCGGCACGCTGCTCGGCGTCCTGATCACGGCGATGGCGGGCTACGCGTTCGCCAAGCTGCGCTTCGGCGGCCGCGACCGGCTGTTCCGCTTCCTGCTGGCCGGGATGGTGGTGCCGGGACAGGTCGCGATGCTCCCGATGTTTCTCGAGCTGCGCCAACTCGGCCTCATCAACACGCTGTTCGGCGCCATGATCCCCGTGCTGGCCCCGATCTACGGCGTGTTCCTGGTGCGCCAGTATGCGCTCTCGATCCCCGACGATCTCCTGGATGCGGCACGACTCGACGGTGCGGGGGAGCTGCGGATCTTCCGGTCGGTCGTGTTGCCCACCATCGCCCCGGTGCTGGTCACGCTGGGCGTGTTCACATTCCTGTCGGCCTGGAACGACTTCATGTGGCCGCTCATCGTGCTGAGCGACGATGCGCGCTACACCCTGCCGGTGGCGCTCGCCAATCTCGCCGGCGAGCACGTGCAGGACGTGGAGTTGATGATGGCGGGCGCGGTGGTGACGGTGCTGCCGGTGTTCCTCTCTTTCTTGTTCCTGCAGCGCTACTACATCCAGGGCATCATGGCCGGGAGCGTGAAGGGGTGATCCTCGTCGCTGCGCTCGCTCTGGCGCTGTCGCCGCGGCAGGATTCCCAGCCCGTGCGCCGGCTGGACGACTTCGAGCAGATCTCCGCCTGGAGCGCGCACCCTGCCGACGGCGTGCGCATGTCGCTCCACGCCGATCGCGGCCGCCGCGGCCGAGCGCTGCGGCTCGACTTCGCCTTCGCGGCGGGCGGGGGGTACGCCATCGCGCACCGAGCCCTGCCGCTCGACCTCCCGGCGAACTACGCCTTCTCCTTCTGGGTCCGCGGGTCCGCCCCGCCCAACACGCTCGAGTTCAAGCTCATCGACTCGACCGGTGAGAACGTCTGGTGGTACACGGAGCGCGACCGTGCTTTCGACAGCGGCTGGCATCGCGTCATCATCCGGAAACGGCAGATCGGCTTCGCTTGGGGTCCGCGCGGTGGAGGCGAGCTGACCCACGCGGCTGCCCTCGAGCTGGTGATCACGGCGGGACGCGGCGGCGGGTCGGGGTCGGTGTGGTTCGACGACCTCGTCCTCACCCCGTTGCCGAACCTGGGACCCTACGCCGGAACCCCGCACGTGAGTGCGACCGCCGAGCTGCCGGGCCACCCGGCGGCGGCGCTCCTGGATGGCGACTCGACCACCGCGTGGCGCGCGACGCGCTCCACCGGGCCCGTCGCCATCACGATCGATTTCGGCCGGCCGAGGGAGTTTGGGGGGCTCTCGCTCGCGTGGGAGCCGGGACGCGAGGCGCGTGACTACGACGTGCTGCTGTCCGACGACCTGCGCACCTGGCACATGGCGCGTCGCGTCCAAACCCGCGCCGGTGGCATTCATCATCTGTACCTCCCGGACCGCGAGTCCCGCGGCGTCCGGCTGGTGATTCGATCCGGGGGCGACCGCGGCTACGGGTTGCGTGAGGTGGTCGTCCAGCCGCTCGAGTTCGGCGCCTCGCGCAACGCGTTCTTCGCCGGGGTCGCCCGGGCCGCTACGCCCGGCACCTATCCCCGAGCCTTCCTCGGCCAGCGGGCGTATTGGACGGTGGTCGGGGACGATGGCTCCAGCGCCAAGGCCCTGATGAACGAGGACGGCGCGATCGATGCGGGGCCCGGCGGGTTCTCGCTCGAGCCGTTCCTGGTCGACGGCGGCCTCGTCACCTGGCACGATGTGATGCGCACCGCGCGCCTGCAGGACGGATACCTCCCGATGCCCTCGGTCGAGTGGACCACGTCGCGGGCGGTGCGCCTCGCCATCACTGGATGGATCACCGGCTCCCCCGAGCGTCCGTCGCTCATCGTGCGGTACCGCGTCACCAACCGCGGGCCCGCCACACGCCGGCCGACGCTGTACGTCGCGATCCGGCCGTTCCAGGTGAATCCGCCCTGGCAGTTCCTCGGGACCCCCGGCGGAACGGCGCGCGTCGATTCGATCCGCTGGACCGGAAGCGCGCTCGTGGTCAACGGTGATCGTCGGATCATCCCGCTCGTGGCTCCAGCGCGCGTCGGCGCAACCACCTTCGACCAGGGGGAGATCGGGGAGCGCCTGCGACAGGGCATCCCGCCCAGCGCGAGCGCGATCCGTGACACCTCCGGCGCCGCATCGGCGGCACTCGCCTACCCGCTCACGCTCGCGCCCGGCGATTCCGCGGATGTGGCACTCGAGGTGCCGCTCGTCCCGAAATCTCCCGGCCTGCTGGCACGGGACGATCGGAGCATCGCACGGGCTTTCACGGCAGCCACCGCGCGGTGGCGCGCACGACTGAGCGACGTGACGATCGACGTGCCCGCCGACACACAGCTCACCGACGCGATCCGGGCCAGTGTCGGCTGGATTCTCGCTACCCGGAAGGGGGCGGCGCTCGAGCCCGGCACGCGCTCCTACGACCGCTCCTGGATCCGCGACGGCGCGCTGATGTCGGCGGCGCTGCTGCGATTCGGCTACGCCGACGTCGTGCGCGACTACATCGACTGGTATGCGCCGCACCAATATCCCAGCGGGAAGGTGCCCTGCTGCGTGGACGCGCGGGGCGCCGATCCGGTGCCCGAACACGACTCGAATGGCGAGTTCATCTACCTGGTCATGGAATACTGGCGCCACACCGGCGACCGGGCGCTGCTCGAGCGCATGTGGCCCCACGTGGCGCGCGCGGTCGCCTACCTCGATTCGCTGCGGCAGACGCGGCGAACGCCCGAGTATCGCACGGGCGACCAGCAGGTGTTCTTCGGTCTGCTCCCGCCCTCGATCAGCCACGAGGGTTATTCGGCGAAGCCGATGCACTCCTACTGGGACGACTTCTTCGCGTTGCGCGGGTTCAAGGACGCCGCGACCATGGCCGCGGTGCTGGGCCACACCGCAGCGGCGACACGATTCGCGGCGATACGGGACGAGTTCGAGACCGAACTGCTCTACTCTCTCGATCTGGCGATGGCGCAGCATCACATCGACTTCTTGCCCGGCGCCGCCGACCTTGGCGACTTCGACGCTACGTCCACCACCATCGCGCTCTCCCCTGTGGAGGAAGACGCCCGGCTGCCGCGTGCGGCACTCGAGCACACGTTCGAGCGCTACTGGACCAACCTGCAGAACCGGCGCGTGGACACCACCTGGGACGGCTACGCCGGCTACGAGATCCGCGCCGCGGGGGCGATGTTGCGGCTCGGCTGGAAGGCCCGCGCGCTCACGCTCCTGCAGACGTTCCTGGACGACCGCGAGCCGCCGGCCTGGAATCAGTGGCCCGAGGTGATCTACCGCGACCGGCATGCCCCGAAGTTCGTCGGCGACGTCCCGCACGCCTGGGTAGCGGCCGACTTCCTGCGGTCGGCCACCGATCTCTTCGCGTACGAGCGGGAACCGGACAGCGCGCTCGTCCTCGGGGCCGGACTCGACTCCGCGTGGCTGGCCGACAGCGGCGTCCGGGTCGACGTGCACACCTGGTGGGGCCGGCTGCGCTACTCGGTCCGGCGCGAGGGGGCGGCGATCCGGTTCCGTATCACTGGTGACGTGCACGTGCCGCCCGGCGGACTCGTCGTGCGCGCACCGGTCCCCGGACGACGTGCGGTGCTGGTCGACGCAGCGGAAGCCGTGTCCGACTCGGCGGGCGGCGTCATCGTGCGCCGAGTTCCTGCCGACATCGTCTTCCAATACTGATGCGGCACGTGCCGCGCGCGCACCTGCTCTCGAACGGCCGCTACCGCGTGATCCTGACCGACGGAGGTGGCGGCTACTCGGCCTGGCAGGGCGTCGCGCTCACGCGGTGGACCGCGGATCGCTCGATCGATGTCGGTGGCGTGCTGTTCTACCTGCGCGACCTGCAGCGGGGACGGTGCTGGTCGGCGGGCTGGACGCCCATCGCAGGGAACCCCGACCGCTACGAAACGATCGCCGGGGCAGGCGTGGTCGGAATCGTGCGGGAGGAGCACGGGATCGAGTCCCGCATCGACGTGGCCGTCGACCCGGACTCGGACCGCGAGTATCGCCTCCTCACCCTCACCAACCATGGCGCAGCGGAATGTCACCTCGACGTCACGAGCTACCTCGAGGTGACGCTCAACGACCCGGTCGCCGACGCTGCGCACCCCGCCTTCTCCAAGCTCTTCGTTGAGACCGAGTATGTGGCGGGCACGCAGGCGCTGCTCGCCCGACGTCGGCTGCGCAGTCCCGAGGACCCGCCCCGGTGGATGGGCCAGGGGTTCTGGCTCGAGGACGGCGCGCCTGGCGACGTCGAGGTCGAAACGGACCGCGTGCGGTTCGTCGGGCGAGGACGCTCCCTGGCCGATCCCGTGGCGCTTGACCCGGGGGTGCGGCTGTCGGGCAGTACAGGTCCCGTGCTCGATCCGGTGTTCTCGCTGCGACGAGCCGTGACCATCGCCCCGGGGATGACGGCCCGGCTCGTGGCGCTGGTGGCCGCGGGCGAGCGGCGAGACGAGATGGCGCACCGACTCACCCTGCCGCCGCCGAGTCATCTAATGGAGGTAGTAGGGAGCGCCACCAGGCGCGACCTTCCCGCCGACCCGGAGCGGTTGGCGTCCCTCACCGGCGCGCTGCTGTTCGGCGCCGCGCCGGTCGCGACACCGGCAGAGCTCCCGGAGGCCAGCCCCCTCACTCCGGCCGACCTCGCCGCTCTCGGGGTGACGGACAACGTCCCGCTCGTGTTGGCTCCCTTGCGTACGGACGCTGACCGGGGCGCGCTCCACGCGCTAAGCCAGGTCGTCCGGTGGTGGCGGGAGAGCGGACTGGCGGTGACGCTGCTCGTTCTCGAAGAGGGCGCGAGCGCCGACGGGGGAGGAGCAGGCGACCAGGCCGCGGGAACCGTCGTCCGTTCCGCCGCCGACGTCGCGCCCGAATTGCGCTTTCTCGCGGAGCGCTGCGCCCGCCTGACACTGGACCGATTCCGCGATCTCACACGCGAGGCGGCTGGGTCGGTCAGCTCGCGGGCAGGGCCGCGGCGAAACGACTCGCCGGCACCGGCGCTGCCGGTCGCCGTCGAGGAGCTGCGGGAGTTCAACGGCTACGGTGGATTCACCGCCGACGGCTCCGAGTACGTCATCCGTCTCGATCGCGTGGATGGGCGGCTCCGCCTGCCACCTCGCCCCTGGACCAACGTCGTCGCCAACGAGACGGCGGGGTTCATCGTGAGTGAGACCGGCGCAGGCTACACCTGGACGGTGAACAGCCGCGAGAACCGGCTGACGCCATGGAGCAACGATGCGGTGCTCGATCCCCCGGGCGAGAGGCTGTATCTCCGCGATGAGGACCGCGGCGCCTGCTGGTCACCCACGCCGGGGCCGTTTCCCGGGGCCGGTGCGTACGAGGCCCGTCACGGATTCGGATACACGGTCTGGCGGCACACGAGCTTCGACCTCGAGCAGGAGACCACGGCGTTCGTGCCGCGGCGCGACGGGTTGAAGATCGTGCGGGTGCGGGTCGTCAATCGAGGAACGACCGCTCGGCGGCTCTCGTTCTCGTTCTACGCGCAGTGGGTACTCGGGACGACGCCCGAGCGGGACGGTCGATTCATCGTCACGGTATTCGATGCCGCCTCCGGCGCCATTCTCGCCGTCCATCCTCACCGCGGGCCGCTCGCGGGACGCGTCGCGCTCGCCTGTCTCGCGGGGACCAACGGAGGGCGCGGCGTCGCGAGTCATACGGCGGATCGAGCCGCATTCCTCGCCGGCGAAGGCTCCGGCGCCCCGCTCGACGGCCGCACCGGCGCCGGGCTCGACCCCTGCGCGGCGTTTCGCGTCCCGTTCACGCTCGAGCCCGGCACCGCCGCCGAGTACTCCATCCTGCTGGGCGAGGCGGACAGCCGTCCAGCGGCCCGCGAGCTGTGCCGGCGCTATTCAAGCGCCGCGGCGGTCTCCCAGGCATTGGACGAGGTCAGCCGCTTCTGGCGCGACACGCTCGGCGCGCTGGAGATCACGACCCCCGCGCCCGCCATCGACCTGATGGTGAACGGTTGGCTCGCCTACCAGAACCTGAGCTGCCGCATGTGGGGCCGGTCGGCGTTCTATCAGTCCGGCGGCGCGTACGGCTTTCGAGACCAGCTGCAGGATTCGTCCGCACTGGTGTGGCTGTCGCCGGAAACGACGCGCGCGCAAGTCCTGCTGCACGCGGCTCACCAGTTTGCCGAGGGCGACGTGTTGCACTGGTGGCATCCGCCGGACGGCCGCGGAATTCGAACCCGCTTCGCCGACGACCCGCTCTGGCTGCCGTACGTGACGAGTGAGTACATCCGCCACACGGGCGACGAGCGCGTACTCGACGAGGGCGTAGGGTTCGTGGAGGGCAGGGCCCTCGCGGCGGGAGAGGAGCACGCGTTCCTGTTTCCGCGACCGAGCGGCACGCGCGCGCCACTGTATGAGCATTGCTGCCGCGCCGTCGACCGGTCGCTGACTCGAGGAAGCCACGGCCTGCCGCTCATGGCCGGAGGGGACTGGAACGACGGCATGAACCGCGTGGGCCGAGCCGGACGTGGCGAAAGCGTCTGGCTCGGGTTCTTTCTCTACGAAGTGCTGCAGCGGGTGTTGCCGTGGTGCGAGCGCCGTCGCGATACGCCGAGGGTGGATCGCTATCGCGCGGCCCTCCCCCTCCTCGCCGCGGCGCTGAACGAAGGCGGCTGGGACGGCGCCTGGTATCGCCGCGCCTACTACGACGACGGCGTCCCCATCGGCTCGGCACAGAGTGATGAATGCCGGATCGATGCCATCGCCCAGGCGTGGGCCGTGCTCTCGGGAGCGGCCCCACACGACCGCGCTGTGCGCGCGCTCGATGCGCTGGAAGATTGTCTGGTGGACAGGGCGGCCGGCATCATCCGGCTGCTCACCCCGCCCTTCGACCGTACCTCACACGACCCCGGTTACATCAAGGGATATGTGCCCGGGGTGCGGGAGAACGGCGGCCAATACACCCACGGCGTGTTATGGGCGGTGCGTGCCCTCGCAGCGCTGGGTCGCGAAGAGCGGGCTGCCGCACTCCTCGAGATGTTGAGTCCGGTGACCCGGGCGGGAGGACCCGAGACGGCGGCGGTGTACCAGGCCGAGCCGTATGTGGTGGCAGCCGACGTCTATGGGGCCGTACCCCACGTGGGCCGTGCCGGGTGGACCTGGTACACAGGCTCAGCAGGGTGGATGTACCGGGTCGCGGTCGAATCGGTACTGGGCCTCACAGTAGATGCCGGCGCGAGGTTGCTGCTCAGACCCTGCATCCCCGCCGCGTGGCCCGGATTCTCCGTTCGCTACCGATTCCCGGGACATGGAACGCGGTACGCGATCACCGTGCGGCAGACGCGGCCGCGTCCGGCCCGCACAGTCGCCGAGCTGGATGGGACACCGCTCGCGGTCGTGGCCGGGGCCGTCTCGATCCCATCGAGCGAGGACGGCGCCGAGCACCATGTGGACGTGCTGCTCGGCGGGGACGTCCGCCCCCACTACCACGCTCGCCCCGCAGCTGGCGACCCGTCAGATTGAGCCCGATGTCAGTCTGCGAGTGCGGCGCCGTTCGTGCGGATCACCTCGTCGTAGAAGCGGGCGCTCGCCTTGGGCGTCCGCTGCTGCGTGTCGAAGTCCACGTGATAGAGTCCAAAGCGCGGGCGGTAGCCCGCGCTCCACTCGAAGTTGTCGAGCAGCGACCAAACGAAGTATCCCCGCACGTCGACGCCCAGGCTGATCGCGCGCCGCAATGCCAGGAGATGGTCGCGCAGGTAGGTCACACGCTGGGGATCCTCCAGCAGGGCCCCGACGACCCCCGGGGGATCCTCGAAGGCGGCGCCGTTCTCGGTTACGTAGAGGGGCACCGCACCATAGCGGTCTCGCACCCACACGAGGACGTCGGTGAACGCGGGGGGATACACCTCCCAATTCGTCACCGTATAGATGTGGCCGCTCTGGCGCGCGAGAGTGGCGCAGAGCGGCGGGGCGGATGGATCATGGCGCGTGACGCCCCGGGTGTAGTAATTGATGCCCAGAAAATCGAGCGGCTGGTGCATCAGGGCGAAGTCACCTTCCGGAAACGCCGGCCACGCTGGCCCGAACACCTGTGCCATTTCCTCGGGATACCGGCCCAGGAATACCGGATCGAGAAACTGACGGTTCATGTACGCGTCCGCGCGACGTGCAGCGGCGACATCCTCGGCACGGTCGGAGGCCGGGATCTTGGGCTCCAGATTCACAACCAAGCCGGCCTGCCTTCCGCCCTCGGCCCGGATCGCCTGGAGGCCGGCCCCGTGGGCACGCAGCAGGTTGTGGCTCGCGATGGGCGCCTCGGCCATTGCGGCGTGACCGGGCGCATGGACCCCGTGCAAATAGCCGGCGTCGCTCACGACCCATGGTTCGTTGATCGTCGCCCACAGCGCGACGCGGTCTCCGAGCGCGCGGACGACGAGCCCCGCGTAGTCGGCGAACCACTCCGCCACGTCGCGATTGAGCCAGCCGCCGAGATCGTCCAGCGCCGCCGGCAGGTCCCAGTGGTACAGTGTGACCATGGGCCGGATGCCCTGCGCGAGCAACCGGTCCACGAGGCGATCATAGAACGCAAGCCCCGGACCGTTCACCGCTCCGCGTCCCGCCGGCAGGACCCGCGCCCACGCGATGCTGAATCGATAGGCCCGCAGCCCGAGCCCGTGCATCAGCGCCACGTCCTGCGACGCGCGGCGATAGTGGTCGCAGGCGACGTCCCCCGTTTCCCCGTTGGCCGTCTTGCCCGGCGTGTGCGCGAAACGATGCCAGATGCTCTCTCCGGCGCCGTCGGCCAGCGGCGAGCCCTCGATCTGGTAGGCGGAGGTCGCGGCGCCCCAGAGAAACCCGTCGGGAAACCGGAGCGAGTCAGACATCGATGGAGGACGGCTGCATGGCGAGCGTGACCCTGGAAGGCGTGCGCAAAATATACGAAGAGCGCGGCCGTCCCTACGTCGCGGTGCACGATCTCGACGTGGCGGTGGCGGACGGCGAGTTTCTGGTGCTGGTCGGACCGTCGGGCTGCGGGAAGAGCACCACCCTGCGGATGATCGCCGGGCTGGAGAGCATCTCCGCCGGCACCATCAGCATCGGCGACCGGGTCGTCAACGACGTCCCGGCGCGGGAACGGGACATCGCCATGGTGTTCCAGAACTACGCCCTCTACCCGCACATGACCGTCTACCAGAACCTCGCCTTCGCGCTGAGGATGCGCCGGGTGCCGAAGCCGGAGATCGATGCGCGCGTGCGCAGCGCCGCCGACCTGCTCGAGCTCGGGCCACTGCTGGACCGGCGGCCGCGCCAGCTGTCCGGCGGCCAGCGGCAACGGGTCGCGGTC
>DATGDE010000211.1:0-6635 GCA_035311125.1 Gemmatimonadales bacterium | reverse complement strand
ACCGCCGCAGCGCCGTCGGGGGTGATGCGGTACAGCCGCTTGCGGCGGCCGCCGCGCTCCGCGGTGGCGGAGCCGACGTGGGAGCGGAGCAAGCCTTTGCGCTCGAGGCGGTCGAGCGTGGCGTATACGGCGCCGAGCGAGATGGTGTCGCCCGTCTCGCGCTCGAGATCGGCCTGGATCGTGACGCCGTATCCCTCGCCTGCGAGTCCGGCGACGGCGAGCAGCACCAGCTCCTCGAACGCCCCGATTCGTGCCATGTCCTACAATGTATGGGAAATCGCTGGTGCGCGCCATGAGACGGCTGAGCGGGTCGCGTCAGGAGCGTGTGCGGTGTCCTTCCTCCTCGACGAACGCCTTGAGCCTGGCCGCCGCCGCATCCCACTGCGCGGCGACATGATCGAGAAACGTCCTGGCCTTTTCCAACCGCTTCATGTCGAGATCCCAGATTTGCTCGCGACCCCGGCGCGCGTGTCGCACCAGACCAGCGGCGCCGAGCTGATACAGGTGCCGGGTGATCGCCTGACGGGTGACGCCGCTCCCCTCGGAGAGGTGCGTGATCGAGAGCGATCCCTCCGCCGACAACCGCCGCAGCAACCGAAGCCGTGTCGCGTCCGCCAGGGCGGCGAACACCGGCACGGCCTCGGTTTCCCGGAGCGCCGCGGCGCTCCCGCTACGCGACATATTGCTCCAGATTCTTCGCCTGCCCCACCCAGCCTTCGGTGTGCATCCGGAACGCCTCGGCGCGCCGCGCGAGCGGGATCTGGTCGAATCCGGACTCGACGATGGTGACCATCGTCCCGTCCGTCGTCTCCTCCAGCGTGAACTCCACCAGCGTGGTGTGTTCCGCCGAGTAGTCGACCTTGGGATCGCTCGGGTAGGGATGCCAGCGATACGCGAAATACCGCTCCGCCTCGATCTTCTGGACCTGCAGTTCGAGCTTGAGGTGCTCGTAGCCCGCGGAGGTGACGAACCCGCGAACGGTCCTGCCCTCCACGAATGCGCCATCCAACTTCACCTCGAACCACGTCGCAAACTCCCTGGCGTCCGTGATAGCGCGCCACACACGGGAGCGCGGGGCGCGGATAGTAACGACCTTCTCGATCCGATCGGTGCTGGCGGCATTCTTGGCTTGTGTGACCATCGGTACACCCTCGCTGGTGGAAGCGGTCCATGAGTTGTGCAACCGTTGTGTTGCGTATTATAGGGGGCGGTCGGCAAATATGCAATAGGGATGTTGCGCATGCCGAAGCGGCTCGGGCCGCCGCGCACCCACGGTTCCCGCGCGCCACCGTCGACTTCGATGGCCGGGTCGAGGCGGGCCGGAGTATGAAGACGTTTTCCCTATTCTGCCGCTCGCCAGAGTGAGGCGGGGAGTCCATCTTTCTAATGAGTGTCCGACCTCTCCACCCGCCTCACAACCGCTCTCGCTGACCGCTACCGCATCGAGCGCGAGCTCGGGCAGGGCGGGATGGCCACGGTGTACCTCGCCCAGGACTTGAAACACGACCGCAAGGTCGCGATCAAGGTGTTGCGGCCCGAGCTCGCGGCCGTGATCGGTGCCGAGCGATTTCTGAGCGAGATCAAGACCACCGCCAATCTGCAGCACCCGCACATTCTGCCGCTGCACGACTCGGGGCAAGCGGACTCCTTCCTCTTTTATGTGATGCCCTTCGTGGAGGGGGAGTCGCTGCGCGACCGGCTCACCCGGGAAACGCAGCTGCCGATCGGCGATGCGGTGCGCATCGCCACGGAAGTCGCCGGCGCGCTCGACTACGCCCACCGCCACGGCGTCATCCACCGCGACATCAAGCCCGAGAACATCCTGCTGCACGACGGGCGGGCCATGGTGGCCGACTTTGGCATCGCGCTGGCCGCGAGCAAAGCCGGCGGCACCCGCATGACCGAGACCGGGATGAGCCTCGGCACGCCGCACTACATGTCCCCCGAGCAGGCCATGGGGGAGCGGGACATCACGGCGAAGAGCGACGTATACGCCCTCGGCTGCGTGACGTACGAAATGCTGGTCGGCGACCCACCGTTCACCGGTTCCACGGCACAGGCGGTGGTCGCGAAAGTACTCACCGAGAAGCCGGCTCCGCCGTCGAAGTCCCGCGACACGGTGCCGGAACCGATCGACGACGCGGTGCTCACCGCGCTGGCAAAGCTCCCGGCCGATCGGTGGCCGACGGCCGCCGCCTTCGCGGCGGCGCTCCAGGGGCAGGCGGAAGGGGCGGCGACGCGGACCGGCCAGCGGACCGACGCGCGCGCCCGCCAGCGCAGGGTCACTCACCCGTGGAGTGTGAGGTCGCCGGTGCCGTGGGTCGTGGCGTGCGGACTCTTGGGTGTCGTCGCGGCATGGGGATGGCGTCGCGGCGGGTCGCGCGAGGATCCCGCCGTCGTGCGCTTCGAGCTGCAACCGTCACCCGGTCTCAACGTGGCCTTTCCAGTCACTGGCGTCGCAACGCAGGTCGCGCTCTCACCCGATGGCCGCCTGGCGGCCTACGCTGCGGGCCCGACGACCGGCTCCTGGAGGTTGTACCTCCGGAACCTCGACCGGCTCGTGTCGCGCGCGTTGCCGGGGACGGACGGGGCGCTCAACCCGGAATTCTCGCCCGATGGTCGGTGGATCGCGTTCCGATCCTCGGACGGCAAGTTGAAGAAGATCGCGGTGGACGGCAGTACCCTCACGACGGTGTGCGCGATCGACAATAGCGGCAGCGTCGGCGCCGGAATTACCTGGATCTCCGATCGGGAAATTGTGTTCGCGAGGGGGACCTACTCGGAGGGTCGTGGCCTCTGGCGCGTCTCTTCCGACGGCGGGGATCCGGTGCAGTTCTCCCAGTTGGACAGTGCCAGCGGTGAGCGCCTGCAACTGTCCCCGCGCGCGGCGGACCAGGGCCGGCTGGTGTTCTACAGCAGCACGGTCGCCAGCAACGCCGACCTGACGATCGCCGTGGTGCGGACGGCGACCGGCAAGCCGACGGTGTTCCCGGCTCTCCATGGAGCCCGTGCCGTCGGCCTCGTGGATGGCTACCTGGTCTACGTGCGGGGCGACGGCGCCCTGATGGCGGCGCCATTCGACGTGCGCGCCCTGCGGCCCGGGACGCCGATCCAGGTGGCCGACAGCATCGCCGTGCCGTCCACCGGCTGGGATACACCCGTCGCGCTCTCCCCCTCTGGATCGCTGTTCTACCAGCACGGCGGGACCACGAGCCAGCTGGTGATGGTGGATTCACACGGCGCGGCGCGTGTGCTCCTCGATTCGGCGCAGGTGTACTCGCATCCCCGTCTATCGCCGGATGGACGGCGCATTGCCGTTGAGATTCAGGGGGCCACCGGCGCCGACATCTGGGTTTCTGACCTCGCCGAACACACCGCTGAACGACTCACCCGCGACGCCTACAACAATCGACCCGAGTGGTCGCCCGACGGCCGCCGGGTGATGTACACCTCGTCGCGCGCGCCGAGCAATGGGCTGTGGTGGCAGCCGGCCGACGGCAGCGCCGACCCGACGATGCTGCTGCACGGGGCGAACCCGATTCGCGAAGGCGTGTTCACTCCGGATGGCCAGTCGGTTGTCTATCGCGAGGACACTCCCGCCAACAACCGCGACATCTACCTGCTCCCGCTCACCGGCACGCGGAAACCGGTGCCGCTGCTCGCGAATATCAACGACGACAAGGAACCTCGAGTATCCCCGGACTCGAAGTGGCTCGCCTATGTGTCCAACGAGACCGGCCGGGAGGAAGTGTACGTGCGGTCGCTCTCCGGGACGGGCGGTCGCGTCCCCGTGTCGGTGGGAGGTGGTGGGGAGCCGCTCTGGTCTCGGGACGGGAAGCGACTGTACTACCGCACCGGAGCGAAATTGATCGCCGCGACCGTGGCAACGGTGCCGAGCCTCGCCGTGACCGCGCGCGAAGTTCTGTTCGAAGGGCCCTACGCCACCGACGTCTACCATCCGAACTACGACGTCGCACCGGGCGGCGGCTTCGTCATGGTCCGCCCGGTGGAAGAGGGCCGGCAGCTGGTGGTGGCGGTCAACTGGAGTCAGGAGCTGCGGCGCCGCGTCGGAGGCGACCAGTGAGACGCGCGGCGCTCGCCCTGGCGCTGCTCGCCGCTGTTGCGATGGACCGCTTGGCCGCACAGTGCCCCGACGGCTCAGCGCCGCCGTGCCGTGTCGCGCGCCCTTCGGCTGCGCCGGCGGCGAACAGCGTTGCGGTCCTCTATTTCGAGAACCGCTCGCGCGACAGCGCCGACGCCTACCTGGCCGAAGGACTGACCGAAGCGATCATCACGCAGCTCGGCGACCTGCCGCGGCTCACGGTGAAGTCCCGGTTCCTGGTGCGCCGCTACCGCGGCATGGCGGCGCCCGCCGACCCGGCCGCCATCGGCCGCGCCCTCGGTGCGACCTACCTCGTGACGGGCAGCGTTCAGCGCGCCGGCGACCGCCTGCGCGTCACCGCGGAGCTGGCGCGTGCTTCGAGCGGCGATCGCGTCTGGGGACAGCAGTACGACCGCGGCGACGGCGATGTGTTCGCCATTCAGGAGGATATCGCCCGGGGCGTCGCGACCGGTGTGGCCGGCCGGCTGCTCCCGGCCGAGGCGGCGGCACTCGCTGCGCGGCCGACCAGCAACAATGAGGCCTACGACCGTATGCTTCGTGGTGACGTGCTGCTGGCGCGGCGCGATCCGGCGTCGGTGCGCGGCGCGATCGTCGAGTACGTGGCGGCGGCGCGGCTGGACCCGTCGCTCGCCTCCGCCTGGGCCCGGATCGGGCTCGCCGATGCCATCCGGTTCTACTGGGGCTGGGGCGACGGCACGCCCCCGCCCGACAGCATCCTTGCGAACGGATGGGCTGCCGTGGATCGCGCGCTGGCGCTCGACTCCTCGAGCTCGGATGCCTGGATGGCGCGCGGCTACCTGCTGATGTATCGCCATCCGCGCACCTGGGACGGCGCCGAGGAGGCCATGCGCCGCGCCGTGGCGCTGAATCCGCGCAACGCCGAGGCGTGGCAGCAGCTGGGAGACCTGCTCGGCATCAAGAGCGCCGGTCATCCGGCGGCGGACAGCGTGCAGCGGGAGGCGATGAACGCCTACCAGCGTGCCCTGGAGGTCGAGCCGAGCCGGCCGACCACGCTGAAGGTCCTCGCCAATATCCAGCAACGCCCGCGCGAGCGGCTGGTACTGCTCGACAGTGCGCTCGGCATCAGCCCGGCCGACCCCAGTATTCTCGTCTTCCGTGCCCAGGCGCTGCTCGCGCTCGGCGACACCGCGGGCGCCCGCTCGAGCGCCGACGAGAGCCTCCGACTGTCGTCGAATGAGGCACGGCCTGTGGGGGAGGCCTTCCGGGCGATGCTCGCGGTGGCGTTGGGGGACACGGCCGACGCCCGCGGCCGCGTCGCGGCGCTGCTGCGCCAGCTCCCTCAGGCCGGTCCGCTGGAGATGTGGGCCGGCTCGGGTCTCGCGACGGCGCTGTGGCAGCTGGGTGACCGGGAAGGCGCGCGCGCGGTCCTCGAGCGTATTCCCCGGGGTGCCATGACCTGGGCGTTGAACCTGGCGACGCTGCAGCAGCTCGATCTGAGCGACCCGGCCCAGCGCCGTCTCTACGAGGAAAACCGGCCGCCGTGGGCACAGTGAGTCGCCTCACGACCGCCCTCGCTGACCGCTATCGCATCGAGCGCGAGCTGGGCGCCGGGGGCATGGCCACCGTCTATCTCGCCCACGACGTGAAGCACGAACGCAAGGTCGCGTTGAAGGTCCTCCGACCCGAGCTCGCCGCGGTCATCGGCGCCGAGCGGTTCCTGGCCGAGATCAAGACTACTGCCAACCTCCAGCATCCGCACATCCTGCCGTTGCACGACTCGGGCGAAGTGAACGGCACGGTGTTCTACGTAATGCCGTACGTCGAGGGAGAGTCGCTGCGCGACCGGCTCGCCAGGGAGACGCAGCTCCCGGTCGCGGACGCCGTACGGATCGCGACGGAGGTAGCGGGCGCGCTCGACTACGCCCACCGCCACGGCGTGATCCATCGCGACATCAAGCCGGAGAACATCCTGCTGCACGACGGCCAGGCGCTGGTGGCGGACTTCGGCATCGCGCTGGCGGCGAGCAGTGCGGGCGGTACGCGCATGACCGAGACGGGGATGTCCCTCGGGACGCCGCACTACATGAGCCCCGAGCAGGCGATGGGCGAGCGGATGCTCGACGCCAGGACCGATGTCTACGCCCTCGGCTGCGTGCTGTACGAGATGCTCGCGGGCGAGCCGCCGTTCACCGGTCCAACCGCGCAGGCCATCGTCGCCCGCGTGATGACGGCCGAACCGACGCCGGTCACCGAGATCCGCAAGACGGTGCCGGACAACGTCGAGGCCGCCGTCCAGACCGCCCTCCAGAAGATCCCCGCCGATCGCTTCCCCAGCGCCGCAGCGTTCGCCGACGCGCTGGCGGGCACCACGGCCATCGCGCCCCTGGCACGCGGCGGCCGGCCGCGCCCGGTCGGCGCCGCACGTCGCCCTCCGGCCGTCATGCCGTGGCTGGGCTGGACCGTCGCCGCGATCGGCATCGCCATCGGCCTGTGGGGATGGCTGCGACCGTCGCCTCACCCCGTCACGCGCTTCGTCATCGGGTTCCCGCCT
>DATGDE010000210.1:0-3786 GCA_035311125.1 Gemmatimonadales bacterium | reverse complement strand
CGCACCGCCGGGGCGGGCCGCGGAGGGTACATCTTCGACCTTACGACCGCCGGAAGCGAGCGCGCCCGGGAGGCGATGGCCGCAGGCCAGTACGTGGGCCCGGCGCCGGTTCCCCTCGCGCACTATCGCACCTGGATCGAGCGTCAATCCATCCGGAACGTCCACGTGACGCGCGAGCGCCTGACCGCGGCGTTCGGCGATCTCGTGCTCGATCCTGCGTTCGTCGAGAGCCTCGGCCCTGCGGCCAATTCCGCCAAATCGCTGTTCATCTTCGGCGATCCGGGAAACGGGAAGACGGTGATCGCCGAGGTGATCGCCAGCCTGCTCGGAGGGTGGTTTTACCTGCCCTACGCGGTGGACATCGGCGGCCAGATCATGGTCGTCTTCGACCCGGTGTACCATCGGCCCGTCGCGCCGGAAGACCTGGGCGGCGCTGATGAGCCGCAGTGGTTGCGGGATGTACCCGAGCACGACCGCCGCTTCGCCCGCGTGGCCCGGCCGGTCGTCATGACGGGCGGCGAGTTGACGCTGGAGCAGCTGGACCTGCAGTACGACCACGACACCAAGATGTATCAGGCTCCCTTCCAGGTGAAGGCGAACGGCGGCGTGCTGATCCTCGACGACTTCGGACGGCAGCGCGTCCCGCCGCGGGAGCTCCTGAACCGGTGGATCCTGCCGCTCGAAAAGCGGATGGACTTCCTGACCCTGCATACGGGGTCGAAGTTCCCGGTTCCGTTCGAGTGTCTCCTCATCTTCGCGACGAACCTCGACCCGGGGGAGCTGGTCGAGGAAGCATTCCTGCGGCGCATCCATTACAAGGTTCAGGTCCAGAGTCCGACGCGCGCGCAGTACGAGGAGATCTTCCGGCGGTGCGCCGCGGCCCGCGATATCCCCTACCGCGCCGAAGCGGTGGACCAGGTGTATCGCGATTTCTATGAGGGCCGCGGCATCGCCCCGCGCGGGTGCCACCCGCGGGACCTGACGGATCACGTATGCGACATCGCACGCTTTCTGGAGGTCGCGCCGGCGCTCTCGGCCGATCTGTTGGACCGGGCCTGCCGGTCCTATTTCCTCGACGCGTCTGAGCAGGGATGATGTCTCGGCACGCGGACAACCCGTGTTCGCTGGTGGAACGAGAGAGGGACCTATGAGTGAACGGCCGCTGATGGGCGATCCACCGCTGGTGAGAGAGCGGTCGGTGAGCGAGCCACCCGAGGAGATCGGCATCGAGTTGCTGGGCCGCCTCGATGACCTCGAGAGCGAAAATCGTCGACTGCGTCGTCTCGGAGCCATGGTGCTCGGGGGTGGCGCGCTGCTGCTCCTGGGAGCGGCCGTCCTGACGATCGTCGGGCTGCGCCAATTCTCGTCGTCGGCGACCCTGCACGCGCGCAGCTTCGTGCTCGAAGACGCCGCCGGCAAGGTGCGCGGGGCGTGGGGGGTGACGGGCGAGGGTGGCGTGCAACTCGTGTTGTCGGATGCGCAGGGGAAGCCCCGCATCCGTGTGAGCGCGCTCGAAGATGGCTCCCCTGGGCTCGCCTTGGTGGACGCCAACGGCCAGTCGCGCGCGGCGCTCGGCCTCCTGCCCGACGGCACGATCAGCCTCGTGTTCGCGGATCCGGAGGGCCACAGCCGTGCGGTTCTCGGGCTCACCGCCAGCGGGGCGTCGAGCCTCGCCCTCGCCGACGGAGGTGGCGTGACGCGCGCCGGCCTCGGTGTGGGCCCCAACGGCAAACCGACGGTGACCGTGGACCAGGGCGGCGGCGCGCCCTGAGCGCCCGCCGCACCCCTTGAACACCGCGCGGCGCTGGCACCTGTATTCCGCGGTGGCCGCGTGTGCGGTCGCCGTGTATCTCAGCGCGCTGTCGAACGGCTTCGCGCTCGATGATGTCCCCATCGTCGCGGCCAACCCCCAGGTGCACGGCTGGTCCGCCCTATGGCGGGCGTTCGGCGAGGCGTACTGGCCCCGGTCAGCGGGGCCGACCCTGTACCGTCCGCTCGTGATCGCGTCGTATGCGCTGGATTGGCAAATCGGCGGCGCTGCCTGGTTCCATCTGGTGAATGTCATCCTGCATGCCGGGGTGAGTGTCATCGTCGCCGAGGTTGTGCGACGCTGGTCCGGATCCCTCGGCGCGGCGCTCCTGGCGGGCACCCTGTTCGCGGTGCATCCCGTGCACGTCGAGGCGGTGGCGAACGTCGTGGGGAGGGCGGAGTTGATGGCGGCGCTCTTCGCCATCCTTTCCGTGTTCCTTGCATTGGAGCGCGATCGTCCGGGGTGGAGCCTCGCGGCGTGGGCGCCCGGTCTGCTGAGCAAAGAGACAGCCGTCGTGGTCCCCGCTATCGTCGCCGCCGGGTGGATCTTCGGAGTCGGTCGGCGACCGTCGCGAAGCCGCGTGCTCCTGTACAGCGCCGGGTGGCTGGTGTTGGGGTCGGCCTACCTGATCGTGCGCTGGGGCGTCCTCCACTCCGCACCGCGACAAGTACTGGTGGCACCGGTCTTCGTTGGTGCGAGCCCGCTGGCCGTGCGGCTGACGGCGGTCTCAGCTTTCACCGACTTCGTCAGACTGCTCGTCTTCCCCTTGAAGCTGCGGGCGGACTACTCACCGGGCGAACGGACGCTCGTTACCAGTCCGCTTGATGTCCGCTTCGCCCTAGGACTCATATGTCTCCTCGTCTGGGCGGCACTCACGATTTGGGCATGGCGCCGGGGGCGTCGGGTCGAGGCATTCGGTCTCTGCTGGGTTGCCTTGGCCTTGTTGCCCGTTGCCAACCTCTTCTTTCCCGTCGGGATACTAGTTGCGGAGCGCACCCTCTATCTGCCGTCGGTCGGGTTGGTCCTCGCAGTCGCCGCGCGGGTCAAGGATGTGTCGGCACGGTCCCTGGGAGGCTTCGCCGTGCTAGTGCTCCTGGCCTGCGGGGTGCGGGCGGGAATGCGTGTCCCCGTGTGGCACGACACACGAAGCCTTGCTCAGAGCGTGCGGCGGGATTCGCCTCGGTCCTACCTCAATCCCTTGATGATGGCCGGGACCTACCTGGCGCGGCAGCAGCCGGACAGCGCTCTGGAGTCAATCCAAGCATCCGTCCGGATCTCGGATCACTTCCCCAAGGCTCTGGTCTTGGGAGCCGACATCGCCTTTCGCCTCGGGAGACCTGAGGCGGCGGATTCGCTGCTGGGGCGACTCGAACGAATCTGCTCACGGTGTCCTTTCTACTATCAGTACGAGGCCCGCACGGCGCTGAGCCGAGGGGATACCACCGTTGCCGATTCGTTCCTGGTCCGCGCCGTCCCGAGGTAGTCCAAATGGGGATCGGCGCAGAGGCGTCTCCCTAGGCGTCTCCGCGTTTCGGTGTCTATCTTGTCCCCATGAGCATGGACTACGACGTCATCGTCGTCGGCGGCGGCCACTCCGGCACCGAGGCTGCCGCCCTGGCCGCGCGGCTCGGCGCGAAGACCCTGCTGCTCACCGCCAACCTCGACACCATTGGCCAGATGTCCTGCAATCCCGCTATCGGCGGGATCGCCAAGGGCACCGTCGTGCGGGAAGTGGATGCCCTGGGCGGCATCATGGGCCGGGCCGCCGACCGGGCCACGATCCAGTTCCGCATGCTCAATCGATCGAAGGGGCCGGCCGTCTGGGCGCCGCGCGCGCAGTGCGACCGTGCCCTCTACCGGCGCGCGGTGCGGCAACTAGTCGAGCGTTTGGAGCTCCTGGAAATCACGCAGGGCATGGTCGCACGACTTCTAGTGGAAGGCGCGGCCGTGCGCGGCGTCGTGACGACCGACGGCCG
>DATGDE010000209.1:0-6524 GCA_035311125.1 Gemmatimonadales bacterium | reverse complement strand
ATGCCCCGCACCACGCGCTCGGCGTCCTGCACGGGGAGGCCGTGCAACTCCACCGTGCCGGTTACGGGAGCATCGCGTAACATCGCCCTGACCGCCTTCGGCTGATCAATGAGACCGGAGGATCGTGCCGCTCGCCCCCGTCACGACGAAGTCGGTTGGCGAACTGGCCCATACTCCGGTCAGATCCTCCGTTGTTCCGCTGGCCAACGGGAGCCAGGCGATCCCGTCGAAATGGAGGATCGTTCCCGCCTGACCGACTACTACGACGTTGCTGTGCGACGTTCCCCAGACTTGCTGGAGAATCTTGGTGGTCCCGGACGCCATCTGGGTCCAGCTCGCTCCGTCGAAATGCAGGATCACGCCTCCGCTGCCTGTGACGAAGACGTCGGAGGCCGAGACACCCCACACGAAGGACAGGTCGGTCGTTGTGCCGCTCGAGAGCAGCTGCCAGCTCACCCCGTCATAGCGGGCGATCAAGCCACCGCGGCCGACGGCGAATACGGCACTGTCAGACGCGCCCCACACATCCTCGAACCGTCCACCCGTAGGACTCGACATCGGGCTCCAAACCGTGCCGTTATAGTGGAAGATCTTGCCGTCGGTCGCGACGACAAAGAGACTGGTGTCCGACTGTCCCCAGATGCCGCTCAGGAATTGCGCACTGGGTGCGGCTGTGCTCGCCCAGGTGACGCCGTTGTTGTGCACGATGGTCGTGGTGCCAGCGAAATTGCCACCCGCGGCGTAGGCCGATGTGGCCGACACACCCCACAGGCCACCCAGTCCGGTCCCTGTCCCGCTCGACATGACCTTCCAGCTCGTTCCGTCAAAATGAGCGATCTGGCCGAGCGCCGGACCGATGCTGAACACGTTCCCCGGTCCACTCCCCCAGATTTCTCCAAGGCCGCCACCGGAGAGAACCGTGTCTACCGCCCAGGCAAGCGGCACGGTGACCGTCGCGGTGGCTGCCACCGCACCGTAAACGGCGACCACGACGGCGGTACCGGGCAGCTTCACAAGGGCAAGACCCGCTGTATCGATCGCGACGATGCTCGGATTGGTGCTCGCCCACATCACCGGCAGGGCGAGGGTGTCCCCCGCAGTGTCGGTGACGACTGCCCGAAAGCGAAGCGTGTCACCGCTTTTCAGGGTGGCCGTCGGCGGGCTGATCGTGATTGCGATACTGCCCACCGTGACGATGACGGGTTGGCTGCCGACCAGCGGGTTGAGTGCCACCGTGACCACCGGGTTCGTCCCGCTTCTCACGTCGACCGTCACTGCACCCCGATGTGTCTCGATCCCTTTGGCGTCGAATCCATGGATGGAAAGCAGGCGCGACGAGCCGGTCGGAACCTGAATCGTACCGGACGCCTGTCCGTTCGAAACTGACAGATTGAAGACCAGGGTATCGGGAATGCCCGGCCCGCTCACCTTGACGACCACACCGGTAATGGCCGTGCCGCTCAGATTCGCGTTGATGCTCAGGGATGCATCGGAGGTCGTGACGGGAGCAGTCGTGTCCCGGGAACAGTTGAGCGCAATCGCCGCTGCGAGAGTTGCGGCCACCAGACTTCTTGGATGCACAAGGGCCCCTGTCAGGATTGGACACCCAAGTTCTTGTCAGCAGCGTCAAACACACGTTAGATCAGACCTTCACTCATGCCCCAAACCCATCGCCTGGTCACCCTGGGTTCCCCGGCCCTGTGGCGCACCACGCCCGGCGACCCCGAGCTCCTGTTCGGTCCCTCCAAGCCGCTGGCCCTCGTCACCTACCTCGCCTTCGCCGTGGGCCGCCGCGCCAGCCGCGACCGGCTGGTCGACCTTCTCTGGAGCGACACAGACCCCGAGCAGGCTCGCCGCACGCTGCGACAGACGGTCTGGCTCATCCGCCAGCGGCTCGGCAACGACGCGCTGGCCGGAGAGCGCGACGAGCTGTCCCTCGGCATCGACCTGGCCAGCGACCGCGATGAGTTCCTGGCCGCCCTGTCGGCCGGGGAGCTGGAGCAAGCGCTGCACCTGTACACCGGGCCGTTCTTCGCGAGCTTCGCCGCGCCCGGCGCGGTGGAGTTCGAGCACTGGGCCGACCTCGAGCGACACCGCCTGCGCGCCAACCACCGTCAAGCACTCGAGTCGCTGGCGCGCCGCTGTCTCGCGGCGGCGCGGTTCCGCGACGCGCGCGAGTACGCCGCGACGTTGCGCGACGACGATCCGGCACGGGAGGCATCGTGGCGCCTCCTGCTCGAATGCCTGCTCGCCGCGGGCGACTCGTGGGCTGCCGGGATCGAAGCAGCGAGCCTCGAACGCATGCTGGCCGACGGCGGGAGGAAGCCGGAGCCCGCAACGGTGCGGCTGCTCGCGGCGACGCGGGAATCCCACCCGGCCCCGGCCCGCGTCGAGGGGCGCAGCCTCGGCGCGGAGCTGATCGGCCGGGAGGCGGAATTCTCCGCGATTCTCGCGGCGTGGGACCAGGTGAAGGGCCGCCCGGGCCGTCACGTGCGCGTGGTGGCTCCGGCGGGGCTCGGCAAGACGCGGCTGCTGCGCGACGTGCACAACCGCCTCGCGGCGGGCGGCGCCCGGGTCGTGATGGCCCGCGCACAGCCGGCCGAGCACCAGATCGCCTACGGCTTCGCCGCCCAATTGGCGCTCGGCGTGGGCGAGCTGCCCGGATCGGTGGGCGTCTCCCCGCAGGCGGCTGCCGCCCTGGTGGCGCTGGCGCCGCAGATATCGTCCCGGCTCAAGGCGAGCGCCGATCCCGCAGCGGGCGACGAGGCGCTGCGGCGACGGACCCTGGCGCTCGAGGAGCTGCTCGCCGCCGTGTCGGACGAGCAACCCGTCGCCCTGCTGCTCGACGACGTCCACTGGGCCGACCCGACGTCCGCGATCATCCTCGAGGCGCTGCTCCATCGGATCGCCGAAACACACGTCCTGGCCGTCACTGCCGAGCGCCCCGGTTCCGGCCGTTCTCCGATCGAGGACGGCGGCGTCGCTCTATCGTTGCGGCCCCTGGACGCCGCGGGGTGCGAGGCCGTGATGACGGGCAGCGGCGGGCTCCCGGACGAGCCGTGGGCCCGGACGATCGGCACGCGGTTGGCCCGGAGCACCGGCGGTTCCCCGCTGTTGCTGCTCGAGACGCTGCGACTGTGTCTCGACAACGGCTGGCTGACGCTGGACGCGAGCTGGCGCTGTCCCGACCCGAACGCGCTCGAATCCGCCCTGGCGAGCGGCAGCGCGCTGCGCCGCCGGATCGAGTCGCTGGAGCCGGCGGACCGCAGCCTGCTGACGCTGATCGCGTGCGCCGGAACGCCGGTCTCGGAAGCCCGGCTGTGCCTGGCGGCGACCCGGCCTGCCGAGGAGGTCGCCGCGCGGCTCCAGCGCCTGGAGCACGGCGGCTTCGTGGGACACAGCGGCAGCGCACGCGGCTGGGAGGTGAGCCACGACGAGATCGCCGCAGCGGCACTGGCGCTCGCCGGCCCCGATGCGCAGCGCGACGCCCACCGGCAGCTCGGTACCGCGCTGCTCGCCGATCGCGATCTCGAGCGCGCCGAGTACCCCCTCGCGGTGGATCATCTGGTACGCGGCGGCGCCGAGGAACGCCTGACGAGTGTGTACGCGGGCTATCTGCAGGCAGCGCCGGGCCGAAAGTCCCGCCGGCAGGACGAGACGCAGGCACTGGCGATGCTCGGCGAGCACGCGACGCGCGAGCGGGTGACGCGACTCCTGAAGAGCCGTCCCTGGACTCGCCGCATCGACACGGGCACGTGGCTCGTCACGGCCGCCGGGGTCGCGGTGTTGCTGGCGGCGCTGGCGATCTTCGCGCGCGCAATCGGCGGCGCCGGCCCGCCCACTCGCATCGCGTTCGCCGTGGCGCCCGTCGAGGCGAACCCGACCCTCAACCCGAGCCCCGTCATCGAGCTGCAGGATGATGCGGGACGCCGCGTGTGGGGGGCCGAGGACAGCGTCTTCGTGCAGGTGGCAGAAGGTCCCGCGCGACTCGAGGGGCGGACGGCAGAACGGGCGACCCAGGGTCGCGTGACTTTCGACACCCTGGACCTGATCCGGAGCGATTCCATCCGCGAATCCGGCACGCCCGTCGTCGTGCAATTCCGTGCCAGGGGCATGCGGCCGCTCGAGTGGTCGCCCACGTCGCTGCCGCGCGCCACGCTGTTCCTCGAGCGCGGCACGCTCAACCAGCAGACACTCGCGCCGCCCAATCCGTCAGCCGTGATCGGGGCGGGCGACTCCATCGTGGCCGATCTCCACCTCCGGTACACGAGTCCGTGGACCGCGGCGGCCGTGATGCTCGGCGGGACGCCTACGTGGGGCGACCGGCGCTCGAGCTACTTCACGCTCAAGCCGCTCGTGACGCCCGTCGCAGACGGCCACCAGCGCGTGGTGATCCGCCTGGCCGGCCCCCCTCACGGCCGGGACGCTATCACCTGATTCTCTTCTTCCAGGCGGAACCGGACGTGAAGTACATCGCATCGGGAACGAACTGGACGGCGCGGCGCGCCGTGTGGGGCGACGGTAACGACGTCGCCGACTGGACACCGGCGCAGCTCGCACGGGCCAATGCGCGGGGCCAGACGCCCAACCTGGTGCTGCGAGTGCCGCAGGGAATGACGGTAACGATGGTCGCGGCGACGGTGATCGACGTGATCGCGAGGTAGGGCTCGGGCCGTCGGGGAGCTCAATCGTACGCTCGGGTCGCTCTGCAGCGACAGATGGCCGAGTCGCGGCCTTGGCCGCGAATAACACCGCCGCCGAGCTTACGACGAAGGCCCGGGCACGACTCCGCCCAGCTGGGACTCGACGGCATTGAGCGCCGCCCGCACCGCGTCCGCGCGGACCCGCTCCCGGCTGCAGTACACATCCTGGGTGCTGCTGCCCCGCACCACCCGGTATTCGCGCCCGCCGACCGTCGCGACCCGCGTGTACTCGCGCACGTCCCAGTGCTCCTTGCCGGGACAGTGCGGGTAGCGCTCCGCGATGTGCGACAGCTCGTCTACCGTCAGCTCGGCGCCTTCGAACTGCGCGAGATGGCGCAGGTGACTGCCGAATTCATTCTGCTCGATGTCCATGCTCACCGCCCAGGTGGGTTCAGAGGTAGCCACCCGGTATATAGCTGAAACCTCACCTCCCAGGAGGATCCGATCCAGCCGGCGTATTGGGGGCACGGGTTCGGCCGGCAGGCGGGTCTGGCCATCGAGCAGGTGACGACCGTCACCTGAGTATCGCCTCAAGACAGGAGCCTTTCAGGTTACCGCGGCGTGGCCCCCGCGCTCTTTGAAGGAATGGTCTGAGAGGACCCGCTTGCTTCGGTTCACGTTGGACATGTCCGTCGGCCATCTCCTCATCATTCGCCACCGTGCCCAGACGCTGCTCCTGGACACCGGCTCGCCCGTGTCTATCGGACGCCGCCCCATCACTCGGTTCCTCGATCGAGAGATCCCCCTGCTGCCGAGCTATCAGGGAATGACCGTGGAGGAGTGGAGCGAAACCATCGGCGTCCACATCGACGTCCTGCTCGGCAGCGATGTCCTGAGCCGCTTCGACGTCACCATCGACCCCGACGCCGGTGCCGTCGTTTTCGACACCGCTCCTCAGAACTCCCGCACGGCCGCGGCTCCACTGCACACCGTCGCGGGGATGCCCGTGGTGGTGTTCGGGTTGGCCGGCAGGAGACTGAAGGCGTTGTTGCACACCGGCGCAATGCTGTCGTGCCTGCGCACGGCCGACGTCGGTGCGTACCGCCTGGTCGGAGTGGCCCGGGATCACTACCCGGGAATCGGAGAGTTCACGACGGACCTGCGGCTGGTACCCCTGATGTTCGGCGACCAACCCATCATGCTCGAATGCGGTCGGATGCCCCCGACCGTCGAGCGGGTGCTGGGCCCGGTGGATCTGCACGGCATCATCGGCACGAACCTGCTGCGGACATTCTCCGTGGGGTGGCGACCCGGCTTCGGCGAGCTGCGCATCGTGGCGCGCCGCAGGCCCGCCGCGCCCCTTGGCTTCGTGCGATTCGCCGCAGGCCTGCAGATCGGCCGAGGGTCGTAGAGAGCCGCATAGGAGGGTCGAGTCAAGGACAGACCGAGCGTGAGCGTCAGTCTGCAGGAGCCAGGCGTGGCACGTCTTTCCATCCGGCGAGCGGCCTCGCCACGAGCCACACGCCGACGAACAGCCCCGCCGCGGCGAGCAGCATGGTGCCGCTGATCCTTTCCCCGAACACCAACCCGCTCGCGAACACCGCCACCAACGGCTGCGCGTATACGTAGACCGCAGTCGTCGAGGCGCGCACACGCGCCAGCGCGAACATGTTCAGCAGGTAGGCGATGACCGTCGGGAACGCCACGATGTAGGCGAGCGCCCACCACGCGCCGGCGTTGCCCGTCGCCGGGAGGAGATGCTCGCCCCACGCGAAGTACGGTACGAGCGGCAGCGACAGCACGTACGCCCAGGCGATGACGACGAGGGGTGGGTAACGCGGCGCCAGCGGCTTCGCCACGACGAGGTAGGCGGAGTAGCAC
>DATGDE010000208.1:0-8330 GCA_035311125.1 Gemmatimonadales bacterium | reverse complement strand
GTCGTGCCGCTGCCGCCGGACGGCAAGCGCGAGGTCGTGGTCGCCGCGGACTTCGTCTCGGCCGAGGAAGGATCCGGCCTGGTGCACATGGCGCCCGCCTTCGGCGCCGACGACTATGCGGTCGGCCAGCAGTACCGGCGGCCGCTCGACGTCGTGCCGCTGCCGCCGGACGGCAAGCGCGAGGTCGTGGTCGCCGCGGACTTCGTCTCCGCCGAGGAAGGGTCCGGTTTGGTGCACATGGCGCCCGCCTTCGGCGCCGACGACTATGCGGTCGGCCAGCAGCAGGGACTCGCCTTCGTGAATCCCGTCGCGGCCGACGGGACGTTCCAGGGGACCTCCTGGCCGGAGATCGAGGGGAAGCTCGTCACCGACAAGGCGACCAACGCCGCGATCATCGAGCGGCTGAAGCACGAGGGCCACTGGCTCGAGACCCGGCCGCTGACGCACACCTATCCGTTCTGCTGGCGCTGCGACTCGCCGCTCATCTACTACGCGCGCAGCTCGTGGTTCGTGCGCACCACGGCCTTCAAGCAGCGCCTGCTCGATGCCAACGGCGGGGTGCAGTGGCATCCGAGCGAGATCGGGACGGGCCGGTTCGGGGAATGGCTCGCGAACAACGTGGACTGGGCGATCTCGCGCGACCGCTACTGGGGCACGCCGCTCAACGTGTGGGAGTGCGAGCGCGACCGGGAGCATCGCGAGGTGATCGGTTCCTACGAGGAGCTGGCCGCCCGTTCCGGGCGGGCCATCCCGGGGGATTTCGACCCGCACAAGCCGTTCATCGACGCGCTGACGTGGCGCTGCCGCAGCTGCGCGGGGACGATGCACCGGGTGCCCGAGGTGATCGACGCCTGGTTCGACTCCGGCGCCATGCCCGCGGCGCAGTGGCACTACCCGTTCGAGCACGAGGCGGAATTCAAGGCGCACTTTCCCGCGGACTTCATCTGTGAGGGGGTGGACCAGACGCGCGGCTGGTTCTACTCGCTGCTGGCGATCGCCGCGGGGTGCTTCGACGGACCCGCCTACCGCAACGTGATCGTGGGCGAGCTGGTGCTCGACGCGCAGGGACAGAAGATGTCCAAGAGCCGGGGCAACATCGTCAACCCGTGGCAGGTGATCGAGCGGCACGGGGCGGACGCGGTGCGGCTCTATCTCCTGACCCAGAGTCAGGTCTGGCTCCCCAAGCGGTTCGACAGCGAGGACGTGGGGAAGAGCGCGGGTGGCGTCCTGAACACGCTGCGCCACACGTACCAGTTCTTCCAGATGTTCGCGGGCGGCTGGACGCCGGCCGCGGGCGCCGCGACCGCGCCGCCGGCCGAGCGTCCCCTCGTGGACCGGTGGCTGCTCGCCCGGCTGGATCAGACGGTGGCCTCGGTGCGCGCGGCGTGGAACGACTACGACGTGACGACCGGCACCCGGGCGATCATGGATTTCGTCGTGGACGACCTGTCGACCTGGTACGTGCGGCTCAACCGCCCGCGGTTCTGGGCGCCCGACCGGGCGGCCGACACGGCGGCCGTTGCCACGCTGCACGAGGCGCTGGTGACCACGGCCCGGCTGCTCGCGCCGGCGGCCCCGTTCCTCGGGGACTGGCTCCACCGGGCGCTCGTGGGCACTTCGGTCCACCTGGAGCGGTTTCCACAGGATCAGGGCCGGCGCGAGCCGGAGCTCCTGGCGGCGATGACCGCGGTGCGCCGCCTGGCCTCGCTGGCGCGGGCGGCGCGCGAGTCGCGCAACCTGCGGGTGCGACAGCCCCTCGCCCGGATGCAGCTGGCGGTCCCCGCGGCGGTCCGGGGCCCGCTCTTGGCGGACCTGTTAGATATCTTGGTCGCCGAAGTGAACGTGAAGGCGTACCAGGTCGTGGAATCCGACGACGAGCTGGTCACCCTGCACGGGAAAGCGAACTTCCGCTCGCTCGGCCGGCGCTACGGCAAGGCGACGCCGCAAGCGGCCGCCGCCGTCGCGGCGCTCGCGCCACGCGAGCTGCATGCCCTCGAGCGGGGTGAGTCGGTGCGCAGCGGGGAGTGGGAGTTTCTCCCCGACGACGTGACCGTCACGCGCGACGTGGCGAGCGAGTGGATCGTGCAGGCCGACGGCCCGTACGTGGTGGCGCTCGATCCGGCACTGACGCCGGATCTCGAGCAGGAAGGGCTCGCGCGGGAGGTGGTGAACCGCGTGCAGCGGCTCCGCAAGGAAGCCGGATACGAGTACACCACGCGGATCGAGCTGAGCGTCTCGGGGGCCCCGGATGTGCTCGCGGCCGTGGAGACGTTTCAGGGGTACGTCGCTGGGGAAACGCTGGCCCGCCGCATTCAGCTGGGCGGCACCCTCGACGACGCGGACATCACCCGGGAAGTCGATACTGAGGGGCGGGCCGTCACGCTCGCCTTGCGACGGCACGACGCACGAAAGGGCGGAACCCGAGAATGACGACGAAGACCAAGGGGCTGAACAAGAAACAGCTGGCGCACCTGGAAAAGCGGCTGCTGGAGGAGCGCGCGCGGGTGATGAAGGAGCTCGGCCATTACGGCGAGTCCTTCAACTCGAGCCTGCAGGCCTCCGACGGCGACCTGTCGAGCTATTCGTTCCACATGGCCGACCAGGGCACCGACGCGATGGAGCGCGAGAAGGCGTTCCTGTTCGCGTCGCAGGAAGGGCGCTATCTGTGGCACGTCAACCAGGCGTTGCGTCGCCTCTACCAGACGCCCGAGAAGTTCGGCAAGTGCGAGCAGTGTGGCGAGGACATCGGGTTCGACCGTCTCGACGCGCTGCCGCACGCGCGCCTCTGCATCAACTGCAAGGCGAAGGAAGAGGATGGAAAGCGCCGCTAGCCGCCGGCTGTTCTGGGGAACGATCGGGGGCGTCGTCGCCCTCGATCTCGTGACCAAATTCCTCGCCGAGGGCGTGCTGTCGCGGCGCCCGGTGCCCGTGATCGGCGACTACGTCGTGCTGCGTCTGGTATACAACCAGTGCGCGGCGTTCGGGCTCTGCCTCGGGCCGCCCGAGTACTCGCGCTGGATCTTCCTCACGCTGGCGCTCCTCGCCCTGGTCGTGCTCGGCTCCATGGTGCGCCACACCCCGGATCAGGACCGGCTGCGGCTGTTCGTGCTGGCGCTGCTCGTCGCCGGGGCGATCGGCAACGTCCTGGATCGCCTGCGCAGCGCCCAGGGCGTGGTCGATTTCATCGAGGTGGGCATCGGGACTTACCGCTGGCCGACCTTCAACGTCGCCGACTCGGCCATCACGGTCGGCGCGGTCGCGCTCGCGGTCTCGCTGTGGCTCGAGGGACGCGCCCGCGGCGGCGGTGCGGCGAAGGAGGCCGGGACGGCCGCCTCCCCGTGACCCCCGACGGCACCACCTTCTGCATCGTGGTGCCCCTCACCGAGCGCCTCGACCGCTTTCTCGCCGACCAGCTCGCGCTGTCCCGTACCCAGTCCGCCCGTTTGATCGCCGACCGCCGCGTCTCCTCCGGCGGCAAGCCGCTGCGCGCCTCCGCGCTGCTCGAGCGCGGCACCGAGGTCACGGTGGAATTCCCGCCCGTCGCGCCGCCCCGCACCTACGCCCCCGTCCACACCGACCTGCGCTTCGTGTACGAAGACGAGCACCTCGCCGTGCTCGACAAGCCGGCGGGCCTCGTCGTCCACCCGGGTCCCGGCCACTGGGACGACACCCTGGTCAACGCACTGGTGGGGCGGGGCACGGCGTTGTCGGCGGGATCGACCGAAGGCCGGCCCGGGATCGTCCACCGGCTGGATCGCGATACCTCGGGGCTGCTGATCGTGGCCAAGACCGATCTGGCGCACCGCCGGCTCGCCCGCGCGATCGAGCGCCGCGAGGTGCAGCGGGTGTACGCGTGCGTCACGTGGGGGCACTTCGCCAAGAGCCCGGTCGACATCGAAGCCCCCATCGCCCGTAACACCGAGGACAGAAAACGGATGACGGTTCGGGCCGGAGGGCGGCATGCCGTCACCCACGTCGAAGTCGTAGCGCGGTTCGACCTCGTCGATCTGCTGCGCGTCCGGCTCGGCACCGGGCGCACCCACCAGATTCGCGTGCACGTGGCCCACGTCGGCCATCCGGTGGTGGGCGACCGGGAGTACGCCTTCGGTGGCAGCCGGCGTGTGACCCCGTCCGAGCGCCGTGGCGCCGAACGGCTCGAGACCCTGGCGCCGCGACAGATGCTCCACGCGGCGCTGCTGTCGTTCCGCCACCCGGTGACCGGTGCGCCCCTCACGCTGCGCTCCGAATGGCCTGCCGATCTGCTTCCGGCCCTGGCCGAGGCGGCCGGAGACCCAACATTGCTTGCTGAACGCAACCCCTTGCAGTATCTTGGCTTCGCTCTATCGGATGGTTGACACGACCGTTGTCCGCTTGCTGGTGTTCCGGGTGGGTCCGTTGGCCTGCGCGGTCGAGGCGGATGCGGTGCGAGAGATCCTCCCCCGGCTCCCGACCATCCGGATTCCCGGGGCGCCGCCGCTCGTGGCGGGACTCATGAATGTGCGGGGCAGTCTGGTGACGATGGTGGACGGCTGGCGGGCGCTGGGGCAGGCGGCGGCGACGCTGCCCGAGGGGGGGACGACGGTGTTGCTCGAGGTCGGACCCGAGAAACGTCCGCTGGGCTTTGGCGTGGACGAAGTGCTGGACCTGCTGGCGATTCCCGACGATCAGCTGGAGCGCCGGGAGAGCCTGCCGGGTGTCGATCCCCGTCTGGTGCGCGCGGTGGGCCGCCGCGGCGGACAGGTGTTCGTCGTACTGGATACGGAAGCCTTGCTGGCCCCCATACTGACTTCCTAGGGAGGGTCTGTGAGCCACTCTGTTCTCGTCTGCGACGACGCGATCTTCATGCGGACGATGATCAGCGACATCCTGGCGCAGGCCGGCTTCGAGGTTGTGGGCGAGGCGGAGACCGGTGCACAGGCGGTGGAGCGGTACAAGCAGTTGAAGCCCGACCTGGTCACGATGGATATCGTGATGCCCGACATGGGCGGCATCGACGCGGTACGGGAAATCGTCAAGCACGATCCCGACGCGAAGATCCTGATGTGCAGCGCCATGGGACAACAGGCCCTGGTGGTGGAAGCGATCCAGGCGGGGGCGAAGGACTTCGTCGTGAAGCCGTTTCAGCCGTCGCGCGTGCTGGAAGCCGTCCAGCGCGTGCTCGGGTGACATGGACCTTTCGCAATACGCCGAACTGTTCCTGGCGGAGAGCCGGGAGCATCTGAGCGCCTGCAATCAGCTGCTGCTCCAGTGGGAGCGCGCCCCGGCGAGCGCCGAGCCGCTCGCCGGCCTGTTCCGGTCGGTGCATACGGTGAAGGGGATGGCGGCGACCATGGGCTACGCCCGGGTCGCCGATCTGGCGCATCGTATGGAGAACCTGCTCGACCGGCTGCGCAAGGGGGTGGCCGCCCCGAGCGGCGACATGCTGCAGCTGCTGTTCCGCGGCATCGATCTCCTGGAAAAATCCATTGGCCTCGCGGTCGCGGGACGCGAGCGGGAAGCGGATGTGGCGGGGCTGGGCGACGAGCTGAATGCCGCGGCGCACCAGGCGCCCGCCATGCCCTCGGTGCGGCCCGCGCGGGGCCGGCGGCCTGCCAGGACCACGGCCGCCCCCCGCCCGTCCGCGCCGGCCGTGACCCTGCCGACCGGGGAGCTCCCGGTGGACCTGTCGCTCTCCGGGGGCGGACGCCTGGTGTCGGTCACGCTGCGCGCCGAGGCGCCGCTCAAGGGAGGACGCGCCCTGCTCGTGCTGCGGCGCGCGGGCGAGCTGGGGCCGGTGGCGCAGGTGTCGCCCCCGGTCGCGGCGTTCGAGTCGGATGATTTCGACGGCCGGTTCAGCTTCCGGCTGGATGCGACTGCGGCGGTAGCGGAGATCGAGCGCGCGCTGGCGCGAGCGGGCGACGTCGAGCGGGTGACGGTGTCCGAGCCGGATGGTGGAGCGGCGGTGCGGGGGGAAGGCGGCGGGGCCGACCGCAGCCGGCACATCCGCGTGGACCTGCGGCGGCTCGACCGGCTGATGGACCTGATCGGGGAGCTGGTGACGGTGCGGGGCCGGTTGAACCAGTTCGCCGCCGAGCGGCGCGACCCGGCGGTGGACGAGATGGCGATCCAGGTGTCCCGCCTCTCGAGCGATCTCCAGTCCGAGATCATCCAGGCGCGGATGACGCCGGTGTGGCAGGTGTTCGACCGCTATCCGCGGCTGGTGCGCGACCTGGCGCGCCAGCTCGACAAGCAGGTCGCGCTCCGGGTGGAAGGGAAGGAGATCGAGCTCGATCGCGCCATTCTGGACGAGCTGGGCGATCCGCTCGTGCACCTGCTGCGCAACGCCGTGGACCACGGCATCGAGCCGCCGGCAGAGCGGCGGCGCCACGGCAAGGCGGCCGAGGGCGAGATCGTGCTCGCGGCGGTGCGGGAGCGCGCCAGCGTCACCATCAGCATCGCCGACGACGGCCGCGGCATCGACCGGGGCCGGATCCTGGACAAGGCCAAGCGCGACGGCATCGTGGATGCCCACCTCGAGGGCCTCAGCGACGATCAGCTGCTGCGCGTGCTGGCCCGCCCCGGCTTTTCCACCGCGGATGCCGTGACGAGCGTCTCGGGACGCGGCGTCGGCATCGATGTCGCGATGACCAAGATCCGCGCCCTCGGCGGCACGATCGAGGTGCAGACCGAGATCGGGCGCGGCACGACCTTCGTGCTCCGGCTGCCGGTCACGCTCGCCATCGTGCGGGCGCTCATCGCCGATGTGGCGGGCGAGCGCTATGCCCTGCCGCTGACCTACGTCGCGGAGACGGTGGAGTTCGGCGCCATGCCCATTACGACCGTGGAAGGCCGGGAGGCGATGGTGCTGCGCGACCGCGTGGTGCCGCTCGTGCACATGCGCGCGCTGCTCGGCACGGCGGAGTCGCCGGTGCCGCCGAGGCGCCCGGTGGTCGTGCTGCAGATGGGCGAGCGCCGCACCGGCCTGGTGATGGACGGCATGGTGGGCCAGCAGGAGATCGTGGTCAAGGAGTTCGACGCGCCCGCGGGGACGCTGCCGGTCTTCAGCGGGGCGACCATCATGGGCGACGGCGTCCCGGCGCTGATTCTGGACGCCGGCGGCCTCGTCTAGGGGGTGGCATGGAGGACGTGCGCGACCTGAAGGAGCTGCAGATCGACGCGTTGCGCGAGGTCGCCAACATCGGCGCCGGCCATGCGGCCACCGCCCTGTCGCAGATGACCAACCGCCGCATCATGATCAGCGTGCCGCAGATCAACATCGCCCGGCTCGAGGAGGTCGCCGATCTGCTCGGGGACGCCCAGGCCGTGGTGGTGGCGGTGCTGATGCACATGCTGGGCGATCTCACCGGACGCACGCTGCTGCTGTTTCCGGAGAAGGTGGGCCAGCGGCTCTGCGATATGCTGCTGCGCCGGCCGCCGGGCGCCACGTCCGGCTTCGGCGCGCTGGAGCAGTCCGCGCTGAAGGAGGCGGGCAACATCCTGTCCGGCGCCTACATGAACGCGCTGTCGGATTTCATGGGGATGCTGCTGCTGCCCTCGGTCCCCAGCCTGGTCATCGACCTCTCGGCCGCCGTGCTGACGACCACGTATCTCAACTTCGGTCACGACCGCGACTTCGTGTTCTGCGTCGAGACGGAGTTCCGCATCGACGCCGAAGAGGAGCTGCGGGGCCATTTCCTGCTGCTGCCGGACCTGGCTTCCCTCAAGGCGATTTTCGACGCGATTCGCGTCACCTGACCCGTGACGGCGCCAGCGCTCTCGGATCGCGACCTCGCCGTCCTCCGATCCTTCGCCCGCCGGATCGATCCCGCGGACGCCGGGGCCCACAACAACCTCGGCGTTCTTTACTATCAGAAGGGACTGATCGCCGAGGCCATCGGGGAGTTCTCGCGCGCGCTCGAGCTGGACCCGAAGATGCAGGTGGCGCAGCGCAATCTCGAAGTCGCCTACCACAGCACCGGCTACTACGACCGGCGCGTGTCGGAGCTGCAGGAGCGGCTGCGGCAGGCGCCCGATGACCGCGATGCGCGCCTCGAGCTGGGACGCGCCTTCGCCGCGCTGGGGCAGTTCGACGAAGCGGTGGCGGAGTTCGAGGAGATCCTCGCGCACCACCCGCGCGAAGTCCCGGCGGTGATCCAGCTCGGTCTGGCCGAGAAGGCGCGCGGCCGGCTGGAGGTCGCCGCCGACTGGTTCGAGCAGGCCCAGGCGCTCGATCCGGCATCCAGCGTGGTGCAGTTCTATCTGGGTGAGGTGCTCTACAACCGCGGGCTGAACGAGGCGGCGCTCGCCGCGCTGCAGCGCGCCGTAGAGCTCAACCCCGACAACGCGAGCGC
>DATGDE010000207.1:0-15567 GCA_035311125.1 Gemmatimonadales bacterium | reverse complement strand
ACGCGCCCGGGGTCTGCGGGCGCCGGCGGAGGTGCTGCTCGCCTGGCAGGTGGATCTGCGACGGACCTGGCCGTACCCCGCCGGTGCGGGCGGGGACCTGCGCTATCGCCTGGCGTCGCACGGTGCCACCCTGGTCGTGACCGATGCGACGGGGCTGCCGCGGGCGGCGTTCGTCGTGAGTGGGGGCGGGCCGGTCGAATGGCGGCTCCATCCGGTGGAAGACGAGCCGGTCCTCTCGTGCCAGCTGCGGATGGCGCTCGAGGCGCCATTCCGCCTCGCCGTGCTGGGGGGCGCATCTCGCGCCGAGCTCGATGGCGCGGTGGCCGCGCTCGGTCGCCGCGGCGTCGCCGGACTCTCCGCGCAACGGTCGCGGCACGAGGACCAGGTTCAGGAGCATCTCGTCCGGCTGCGCTCGCCCGATGCGGGACTCAACAGCGCGTTCGAGTGGGCCAAGAGCCGGCTCGACGCGTGCTTCGTGGAGACCCCCGGCGTCGGACGGTCGCTCATCGCCGGGTACGCGCCGTCCCGCCCGGGATGGGGGGATGGGCGCCCCGGCTACGCATGGTACTTCGGGCGGGACGCGTGCTGGACCGCGCTCGCCCTCCTCGCCGCCGGCGACTATGCCGGCTGCCGGCTCGTGCTCCGGTTCCTGGGCGCCACCCAGGACGTGAGCGGCAAGGTGATCCACGAATACACGACCAGTGGACTCGCGCACTACGACGCGGCCGACGCGACGCCGCTCTATCTCCTGCTCGCCGGCCGCTACGCGGCTTGGACCGGCGACCTCGCGTTTCTCGCGGAACGGTGGCCCGAGATCGAGCGCGCCTATCGGTTCTGTCTCGAGACCGATACCGACGGCGACGGGCTGATCGAGAACACGCGCGTGGGGCACGGCTGGATCGAGATGGGGCCCCTGTCGGGCGCGCATGTGACGCTCTACCTCGCGAGCATCTGGGCGGCCGCCCTCGCCGCGCTCGTGCCGGTGGCGCTCGCGCTCGGCCACCGTGCGCTCGGCGAGGAGCTGGCCGAGCGGGCCGACCGGGCGCGCGCCCGGATCGCCAAGCGGTTCCGCACGGCGGACGGCTACGCACTCGGGTTGCTGGCCGACGGCACCCCGCAGCGCACCCGCACGGCGCTGACGGCCGTGTCGCTGCTGCTCGACGCAGTGGACCCGGCTCCGGCGACGGCGTGGCTCGATGCCATCGCCTCGCGCGCGTTCTCCACGCCCTGGGGCGTGCGCCTGATCCCGCGTGAGGACCCCCACTACAGTCCGGCCGGCTACCATAGCGGCGCCGTCTGGCCGCTCTACACGGGGTGGGTCAGCCTCGCCGAATTCGCCTGCCATCGCGGGGAACAGGGATTCACCCACCTCCTGGCGAACGCCCGGCTACCGTTCGCCCACGGGCAGGGATCGTTCGCGGAAGTGCTGGACGGCGACCTCGGGACGCCGGCCGGCGTCTGTCCCGATCAGGCGTGGTCGGCGGCGATGCTCGTGTCCCCGGCGATCGAAGGCATGCTCGGCGCCCGGCCCGACGCGCTCGCCAGCCGGTTGACGCTGGCGCCGCACCTGCCCGCCGGATGGCGCACCTGCGAGTGGCGCGGCCTGCACGTGGGGCATACGACGCTCGACGTCCGGGTCGGCGCGCTGCCGGATCGCGTCCAGGTACGCGTGTTGCGCACTGCCGGTGGTCATCTCGAAGTGACCGTCGCCCCGGCGTTGCCATCGGGGCGCCGTATCACCGAGACGAGGGTGGACGGCGAGCGCCTCACCGCGCGCATTTCCGAGAGCATGGGGTGCCGGCACGCGGCGGTGACCCTCGAGCTCGCCGACGAGCACGAGGTGGAGTTCTGGCACGCAAGGGAGTGACGCGCTACTGTCCGGCGACCCGGACCGGGACGGGGCTCGAGCCGAGGATGACCCGCCCCAGCTGTCCCTGCGTGCCGTCTCCCCAGCAGTACAGCACCAACCCGCCTGTGAGGCCGCACGTGAACGTGGCGCCGGCGCGCAGATCGACGAAATGCAGCCCGCCCCGGACCGCGACCGGCGTCGGGCGCATCGTCTGCGAGCTATCGCCCAGCTGGCCGCTGCCATTGCCTCCCCAACACCAGGCGAGACTGTCGGCGGCGATGCCGCACGCGTGCTGGCCACCCGCCGCGATGGCTCGCAGCACGAGCCCACCGGCCACCGGGGCGGGCGTGGTGACGATGGTATCCGCGCTCCCGGAGCCCGTCTGGCCGCTGGCGTTCCGTCCCCAGCAGTAAGCCGCGCCGTCAGCGGTGATCCCGCAGGTGACTTCTCCGCCGGCCGAGATCGCGATGAACCGCAATCCTCCAGTGACGGCGGCGGGAACGTTGCGGCTCGTGGTCGTGCTGTCGCCCAACTGACCGGCCGCATTCGCTCCCCAGCACGCGGCCGTCGAATCGCCGGCCAGCGCGCAGCTGTGCGCGGCCCCTGCCGTGATCGCGAGCCAGGGAGTGTCGCCGAAGATCGCGTTCGGCGTCGTGCGATCGACTCCGCCACCGTCCCCGAGCTGTCCCGCGCCGTCCGCGCCCCAGCATGCGCCGCGGCCGTCGGCGGCGAGCCCACAGACGTGCGCGCCGCCCAGCGCGATGCTCACAAACCGCAGCCCCGTGGCTACCGCGGTCGGCGTCGCCGGATTCCCGGGATCGCCGTCCCGCCCCAGTCGGCCGTTGACCTGCCGACCCCAGCAGTACGCCACTCCGGCGCCGTCGAGCGCACAGGTCGATGCCCCACCCGCGGCGACCGCGGTTTGCTCTGGGAGCAGGGCGACGCGGCGCGGCGCCGGCTCGAGGAACGAGGCGGTGCCGGTGCCGACTTCGGCGTCGTCGTTGTCACCCCAGCAGTAGGCGTGGTGGTTGTTGGCGATCGCGCAGGCGTGGTTGGCGCCGGTGGAAATCGCGTTGAAGACCAGCGGAGTCACGAAGACGGTGACGGAGCCGGAGACGGTACCGGCGAACGCCCGGACCTTGGTGGCGCCGGGCCGGAGTGCACGGACGGTGCCGAGCGCGTTGACCACCGCCACGATGGTGGTGTCGGCCGAAGCCCAGCTCACGGCGCTGCCGGTGAGCACATTGCCCGCCGAGTCGCGCACGAGGGCGGACAGTCGCAGCGTATCGTCGGTGATGACGGCCGCCGAGTCGGGCGAGAGCGTGATGCTGGCGGGGGGCGCTGGCGGGGGCGGGTAGGGTGCGGGCGGCACGAACGGCCCCTCGCATGCGGCGAGGAGGACGAGCGTCGCGGCAGCCGGTCGGTGCATCGCCAGGGTTTCCTCCACAGCGGAATAACCCTAGGTTACCCCGCGCCATGGCCTCCGTCACGCTCCTCGGACTCACCAAGCGGTTCGCCTCCGGCACGCCGGCCCTCCAGGATCTCACGCTGGAGGTGTCCGACGGGGAGTTCCTCGTGCTGCTCGGGCCCTCGGGATGCGGCAAGACCACGGCGTTGCGCTGCATCGCCGGCCTGGAGGAGCCCACGGCGGGGGAGATCCGGATCGGCCCGCGGGACGTGACGCACCTGCCGCCCGGTGCGCGTGACGTCGCCATGGTCTTTCAGAACTACGCGCTGTACCCCCACCTCACGGTGCGGGAGAACATCGCCTTTCCGCTCGAAATGCGCCGCACCCCAGAGGCGGAGGTCGTCCGCCGCGTGCGACAGGCGGCCGACCGGCTGGGGCTGGGCGATCTGCTCGACCGGCGGCCCGCGGAGCTGTCGGGAGGCCAGCGCCAGCGGGTGGCGCTGGGACGCGCGATCGTGCGGCAGCCGCGGGTGTTCCTGTTCGACGAGCCGCTCTCCAACCTCGACGCACGGCTGCGCGTCGAGATGCGCGCGGAGCTCCTCACGCTGCACCGTGATCTCGGCGCGACGATGATCTTCGTCACGCACGACCAGATCGAGGCGATGACCATGGGGCAGCGTATTGCCGTCCTGCACGAGGGACGACTGCGGCAGGTCGGCGCGCCCGCCGACGTGTACCGTTCGCCTGCCGTCGCCTTCGTCGCGGCCTTCGTCGGGAGTCCGGGCATGAACATCCTGGCCGGTGCGCCGGAGCCGGAGCGCAAGCGGGTGGTGGGATGCGGATCGCTCCGCTTCCGCATGCCCATGAACATCGTCGGACCGGTGCAGATCGGTATCCGGCCCGAGCACCTCACGCTGGCGGAGCCGGGAGGCGGCGTGGGAGACGCCGACGTCCGCATGGTCGAGCCGCTGGGCAGCGACACGCTCGTGCATCTCGATGCCGGTGGGTCGCGCCTCGTGGCGAAGGTGCCCGGGATCCCGGCACTCGCGCCGGGAACGCGCGTGGGCGTGCAGGTGGATCCCGCCAACGTGCATCTCTTCGATGCCGGGGGCGCGCGCATCGGATGAGGACCGCGATCCCCTTCGTCGCGGCCCTCGCGGTCTCGGCCTGTGGCGCGGGCGCCTCGGGCAGCGGGCGCACCGAGCTGGAGCTGGCCAACTGGGCCGACTACCGGGAAGCGGACCTGGAGAACCAGGTACTCGCCCCGTTCGAGTGGAGCCATCCGGGGATCACCGTCCAGCAGCAGAGTGCTGGCACGGGGCAAGCGGAGTACCGCGAGCGCATCCTCACGTCCATCGCGGCGGGTCATCCTCCCGACGTCATCCTCCTCGACAACATCGACGTCCCGGCGTTCACCAACCGCGGCGTGCTGCTCGATCTCGCGCCCTACCTGCCGCGCCTCGGCATTGACCTCTCCCGCTATGACCCGACGGTGCTCGACATCTTCCGCCGCGGCTCCGCGGTCTACGCGCTGCCCAAGGGCTACACGCCCATGGTCGTCATGTACAACAAGGATCTGTTCGACCGCGCCGGAATGCCGTACCCGACCAACGACTGGACGTGGGACGACTTCCTGCGGATCGCGCACGCGCTCACGCGCGACACCGACGGCGACGGTCAGGTGGACCAGTGGGGCACGGCGTACGACCGGCGCTACTTCCTCTGGGCGGCCTGGCTGTGGTCCGGGGGTGGCGACATCCTCTGTCCTGGCGGCTGGCGTGCCTCGGGCTGCCTCGACGCGCCGGCGAGTGTCGACGCGATTCGCTGGTACACCGACTGGGTGACCCGGGACAGCATCGTGCCGCACGCGTACAACCTGCGTCGCTCCCTCGGGGATAACCTGCGGCTGTTCTATTCGGGCAAGGTCGCGATGCTGACGGCCGGGCACTTCTGGATCCCCAACGTCCGGCCCTATACCGCCGACGGACGCCTGCGCGTCGGGTTCGTGGAGATCCCGCACCGCGTGGGCTTCCCCTCGCAGACCGTGATCTACGCGTCGGGACTCGCCGTTCCAGCCTCGGCGCTCCACCGCAAGCTTTCGGTACAGCTGGCGGCCTACCTGGCCGACTCGCTCGCCCAGTCGATACGGGCCGAGGGGGGCCTCGAGCTGCCGAGCCTCACCGCGGCAGCCCAGACGCTGGCGATCGCCGACACGACGGAGTGGGAAGAGGTCTTCTTGAGCGCCAGCAAGCACGCCCGCATCCCCTGGGGAGCGCGCATCGAGCCCTGGCGGGAGGTGGAGGCGGCGCTCCCCGACATGATGGACCGCATCACCCTCGAGCACGTCGATCCCGCGGTCGCCGCACACGAGATGGCGCTGCGGCTCGACCGGCTGCTGGCGGACGCGCGATGAGACCGTGGTGGCGGCTCGCCGCGGCATCGGTGGCGGTCGCCGGAGGCCTGGCCGCGCTCGCGACGGGACACGCGATCGCCCGGACGGCGGCGCGCGCGGCAGCGGCGCGCGCGGCCCGGACGGCGGCCGCCTATCTCGCGATCGTGACGCCGCCTTCGAGCGATACCGGCGCTGCGAGCTACGATCTCGTCCGGCTGCTCGTTCAATCGCGCGGCCTCGGCCGTCTGCCGGGCTGGGCGGGACGAATCGAGGTGTACCAGGGCACCGCGCCGCTGATACGGGCCGCCGATGCGCCACTGTCGTCCGACGCGTTCACCGAGCTGCGCGAGCGGGAAGCGACCCGGGAGCTGGACGGGGCCATGGTGGCTCCGTTGAAGGACCGGGACGACTGGGACGTCGTCGGCGCCGTGGCCGTACGGCCGGCGCCGGCCGAGCCGCTCCTCGCGGGGTGGAATGTCGTCCTCATCGTGCTGCTCGCCCTCGCCGGCGCTCTGGCGCTGGAAGGGACCCGCCCGGCGGTGCTTGCGTGCGGGGCCGTCGTCACCATGGTCGGCCTGGTCGCCTACCTGGAAGCCGTGCAGGGGCAACGGGACGCGACCGATCGCTGGCTCGGACAGACCGGACTGTTGCTCGAGGAAGCGGCCGCGCGCTTCCCCGTGCGCGTGTGGCCGCCGCTCGACCGGCTGGCGCGCCTCGCCCCGGGCTCGGAGCTCGCGGTGGCCGACAGCGGGCCCACCGAGGTGCGCCGCGTGACCATCGCGGGTGTGCCGCGCGCCGAGATCCGGGTCCGGCTCGGATTCGACCGGTGGGTGGTGCTGCGCGATTTTGCGGGAGACGCCAATGCCGGCGGCTGGCTCGTAGCCACGATGGGACTCGCCGCCCTGGGGTCGCTGGGCGCGCTGCTGCTGGGCTGGATCGAGCGGTCGCGAACCCGCCCGCGCGCTCTGCGCGAGACGCTGGCTGCCTGGGGATTCCTCGCCCCCGCGACGCTGCATCTGGTGGCGTTCTCCTTCGGGCCGATGCTGTTCGCGGTGTACCTCGCGTTGCACCGCTGGAGTCCCATCGAGCCGGCTCGCCCGTTCGTCGGGCTCGCGAATTTCGTCACGGTGGCGAGCGACCCGCTCGTGTGGATCTCGCTCCGCAACACGATCCTCTACACGCTGCATGTGCCGGTGGCCATGGCCATGGCCTTGGGCATGGCGCTGCTGTTGCGCCGCCGCTCGCGGGCCACGCGCCTGGCGCGCACGGTGTACTTCCTTCCCTACGTCTCGTCCGCGGTGGCGATCGCGCTGGTGTGGCAGTGGATGTATCACCCGGACTTCGGCCTGCTGAACTACCTGATCGGGCTGGTGGGAATCCCGCCCGTCGACTGGCTGGGCGATCCGCGCACCGCATTGCTCGCCGTCATGCTCGTTTCGATCTGGGTGCAGGTCGGCTACCAGATGGTCGTGTTCCAAGCGGGCCTGCAGGGTATCCCGCGGGACTATCTCGATGCGGCACTGGTGGACGGTGCGGATGCGTGGCGGCGCTTCTGGCGGGTCACCTTCCCGCTGCTGCGCCCGGTGACGCTGTTCGTGCTCGTGACCGGCATCATCACATCGTTCCAGGTATTCACCCTGGTGTACGTGCTCACCGACGGCGGACCGCTGCACGCGACCGATGTGCTGGTGTACCGCATCTACCAGATGGCGTGGGAGTTCCTGCAATTCGGACCGGCGAGCGCCCTGGCGCTGCTCCTGTTCGCCTTGCTGTTCGCCGCCACCTGGATACAGTTCCGGCTGCTCGGCAGGCAGGTGCAGTATGGCTGAGCGGTCCGGCGCGGGAGCGGCGCGACGGTGGCTGCGCCTCGCCCTGATCGGCATCGTCGGGGTGACGATGGCGCTGCCGTTCCTCTACATGCTCACCACCTCGCTGATGGATGAATTCCAGGTGATGCGCTACCCGCCCGCCATCCTCCCCGCGCACCCCCGGTTCGACAACTATTCCAGCGCCCTGACCGCGCTGCCGTTCTGGCGTTTCTTCGTGAACTCCACGATCGTCTCGCTCGCCGTGGTGACGGGGCAGGTTCTCACGAGCGCGGCCGCCGCCTACGCCTTCGCCCGGCTCCGGTTCCCGGGCCGCGACCGCGTGTTTCTCGTGTTCCTCGCCGTGCTCATGGTCCCGGCCGTCGTGCTGCTCATCCCGCGGTTTCTGATCGTGAACTCGCTTGGGTGGGTCGACAGCTATGCGGGTCTGATCACGACGGAGCTCGTTACGGTCTGGGGGATCTTCCTGCTGCGGCAGTTCTTCCAGACGCTGCCGCGCGAGCTGGAGGACGCGGCGCGCCTCGACGGCGCGGGGGAGTGGCAGATCTTCTGGAAGGTCGTGCTGCCCTTGTCCCGCCCCGCGCTGGCCACCCTGGCGGTGTTCGGGCTGGTCGACCAGTGGAAAAGCTTCCTCTGGCCGCTCGTAGTCACCCGCTCGGTGCGCATGCAGGTCGTCGAGGTCGGGATCGCTTCATTCCACGGCATCTACTACACGAACTGGCCGTATCAGATGGCCGCGGCGGTGACGGCGGTGGTGCCGCTCGTGGTGCTGTTCTTTCTCGCCCAGCGCTACTTCGTCAGGGGAATCCAGCTGACCGGTCTGAAGTAGCCGGGCACGGCCGACTCGGTCGGCGGGTCCGGAGGGCCGAGGGCCGGGTATCGGACGCCGCGGCACGATGGCATCTTCCGAGGCGCACGGCGGAACGTGGCGACCGCCCCATGGTAGCAGAGAGTCCGTACCCGCCTTCCTCGAGAGGATCCCACACGTGCGTCGACCCATCGTTCTCACGCTTCTGGTGCTCATCTTCCTGTCCGCGCCGGTCGCGGGAGTGGGGCAGGCGTTGTCGTTCGGGTTTGCCGGGACACTGGGTGGGGACTGGACGATCGAGGCGGGGGAGTTCGGCGTCGTGCTGCCCGTGGGGCTGGGACCGCTGCGCAACGTCTCGGGCTCGGTGCGTGCCGGGTGGTTCGGTGACAATCGCACGTCGATCATCAGTCATCAGCGCGGCTTCGTCGGGGCGCTCGCGCTGGGGGTACGCAGCGGCACGCTCGAGCTGTTCGACGTCGGCGGCGAAGGGCAGAGCACGACGCGGATCGGCGTCGATGTGACCGTGGAGGCCGCCGGCTACCTCGCGGCACGGTCGCCGTTGCCGGAAGGAAAGCACTGGGTGTCGGCGGCGATCCTGCCGGCCATCCGCGTCGGGCAGGAGGATCATACGCAGTTCGCCATTCTCCTCGGGCCCGCCTGGTTCGCCGGCGACGTCACCAAGGTTCATCCGTTTCTGGGGGTGCGGATCGAGCTGCCGCTGGCGCACGACCAGGGGGGTCCCTAGGTTAGCGGGCTAATGGCCGGCCCGACTCTCCAGTCTCCTCCCGCCGGGCTCCGCGTTCTCGCGGACGTCATCGACATCCTCGCCGCCGGTTTCGTGACCGAAGACGCGCTCGCACGCGTCACGGTCGTGCTGCGTCGCGGTCTGGATCTGGCCGACGCACGGCTGTGGCTGCGGGCCGCCACAGGCGCCGGCTACCGCCTCCTCGCGGGATCGCCCCCCGCCGCGTCGGAGCCGCTGTTCGCTCCCACCGAGGCGTGGTTCCGTCAGGATCTGGAGCGCGAGCGCATCGCCGGGGGCGGCATGCGGTTGCGCTTCCCCCTGGTGTTCGAAGAGCAGGGCCTCGGCGCGCTCGAGCTCCGCATCGCGGGGGCCCGGAGCGACGGGCTGGCGAGCGATGTGGGCCGGGTGGTAGCCCGGCTGCTCGCTGCGGTGGTCGCGGCCACCGAGCTGTCACAGGACCTCGCCTCCGAGGTGGCACTGGCGGCGCGGGAGGCCGATTCCCAGCGCAACTTCGTGGCGCGCATCATCGATTCGCTGCCCACCGGACTGTACGTCATCGACCGCGACTACATCATCCGGGCCTGGAACCGGCAGCGCGAGAGCGGTACCCAGGGCGTGGCGCGCGACGACGCCGTGGGACGAGAAATCTTCGGCGTGCTGGACCGGCAGCCGCGCGATGTGTTGCGCCGCGAATTCGACCGCGTGTTCGAGACCGGTGAGATCCAGCAGATGGAAATGGAATCCACCGCGAGCGGCGAGTCGCGCTATTACCGGGTGTCCAAGATCCCGATGCGATTGGATGACGTGCACATCACGCACGTCATCACCATCGCCGAGGAAGTCACCGAGTGGCGGCGCGCACAGCAACGGCTGGCGCAGACCGAGAAGCTCGCCGCCGTGGGACAGCTCGCCGCCGGCGTCATGCACGAGATCAACAACCCCCTGGCCACGATTCTCGCCTGCGCGGAAGCGCTGAGCGCGCGGGCCGAGGAGCTGACGGGTCCGGCGCGCGCGGGATTTGAGGAGTACCTCAAGATCATCGATGCCGAGGTGCAACGTTGCCGCCGCATCGTGGACGGCCTGCTGGACCTGTCGCGTCCCAAGACGGGGGAGAAGCAGCGGGTGGACGTGAATCACCTGGTCGAGCAGACGCTCTTCCTGCTGAAGCACCACGAGCGGTTCAAGCGGATCAGCGTGCGGCGCCAGTTCTCGCTGGGGCTCCCGCCCGTGCTGGTCGATCCCGAACGCCTCATCCAGGGGTTCATGTCGCTGATGTTGAACGCCATGGACGCCATGAACACGCGCGGCGTGCTCACCGTGCGCTCCAGTCGCAGCCACAGTCGCGGCGCGGGCGGCGAGGAAGTGCTGGTCGAGTTCATCGACACCGGTACGGGGATCCGACCGGAGGAGCTGTCCAAGATCTTCGAGCCGTTCTACACCACCAAGCCGCAGGGCCGCGGCACCGGGCTTGGCCTGTCGATTTGCTACGGCATCGTCGCCGACCACCAGGGGCGCATCGAGGTCGAGTCCCAGGTGGGGGTCGGCTCCAACTTCAAAGTGTATCTGCCCGCGGTCCAGTGAAACTGCTCGTCATCGAGGACGACCGCACGGTCGGGCAGTACGTCAAGCGCGGACTCACCGAGGCCGGCAGCCAGGTGGATCTCGTGAGCGACGGCGCCGAGGGACTCCGCGTCGCTTCCGACGGGCATTACGATGTCCTGGTCCTCGACCTGCGGCTGCCGACCATGGATGGACGGGAAGTGCTGCGCACGCTGCGCGACCGGGGCAATGCCGTGCCCGTCCTCGTGCTCACCGCCCAGGACACGGTCGACTTCAAGGTGCAGGCCCTGCGGATGGGAGCGGACGACTATGTGACCAAGCCGTTCGCGCTGGAGGAGCTGCTGGCCCGGGTGGAGGCGCTGGGGCGCAGGCCCAAGGCGATGGCGCCGCCGCTCCTGCGCGTGGGCGACCTGGTGCTCGACACGGGCAGCCGGGAAGTGCGTCGCGGCGGCCGGCCGATCGAGCTCACGCCCAAGGAATACGCCGTGCTGGAGTACCTGGTGCGGCACCGCGGGCGCGTCATGCCCCGTACCCTGATCACCGAATATGCCTGGGACTACCATTTCGACCCCGGGACGAACATCGTGGACGTCGTGATCACGAGGCTGCGCAAGAAGATCGATGCGCCGCGCGAACCCAAGCTGATCCACACGGTCCGCGGTGTCGGCTACGTCGTGAAGGAGTGAGGTGGAGACCCTCCGCGGCCGGCTGACGGCCTGGTACGCCACCGCCCTCGCCCTCGCCCTCACCGGCTTCACCGTCGCGCTGTACCTCACCCGCCGCCACGCGTCCTATCAGGAGCTCGACCGGCGCATCGCCTCCGAAGCCGATCTGACGGCCGGCATCCTCGCCGGCGTGTCGCGCGCCGGCGGGCTGGTCGTGACCAGCGACCCCAACGGGCGCCCGACCCTCGTGTCCGAGCTGCAGGCGACGCTCGACGCCGTGCCGGACTTTCTGATGATCACCGACTCGACCGGGCAGCCGGTGTACACCTCCACGAACACGAACATCATCTACGAGCAGTTCGAGCAGCTGCGCCGCGTGATCCTCGATGCGCGGGGCCGGCGTGTCCAGGCGACGATCCAGCTGGTCGCGGGTGGGCCGACGCTCCGCTATGCCGTCCATCCCCTGGGCGACGTCTCGCCGGTGGGTGGGGCGGTCCTGGCGGGGGCGCGTCCGGAGTCCGTCGAGTTGGGCCTCCAGCCGCTGCTTTCGACGTTTCTGCTCACACTGCCGCTCGGCATTCTCGCGGCCTACGTGCTGGGCTGGTGGCTCGCGTTTCGCGCAGTCGCGCCGGTGGACCGCCTGACCACGGAGGTGCGGGCGATCACGGATGGCCGCACGCTGCACCGCCGCGTCCCCGTGCCGTTCGTGAAGGACGAGGTCGGGCGGCTCGCCGAAACGCTGAACCAGATGTTGGGCCGCCTGGAGCGGAGCTTCACCGCGTTGCGCCGCTTTACCGCCGATGCCAGCCACGAGCTCAAGACGCCGCTCACCGTGCTGCGCGCCGGAGTGGAGCGCGCCCTCACGACGCCCGGCATGCCGCAGGACGCCCTCGCCGACCTGGAGGAGACGCTCCAGGAGATCAACCGCATGACGGAGCTCGTGGACACGCTGTTGACGCTGGCCCGCGCCGACGAAGGCACCGCGCCGCTGCATCTCGAGCCGGTGGATCTGCGCGCGCTGTTGCTCGACACCGAGGAAACAGCCGAGCTGCTGGCGGAGCCCGCGGGGGTCGCGGTGAGCGTGGAGGCGTCAGAGGAGCCGGTCATCGTCCAGGCGGACCCGAGTCGCTTCCGCCAGCTCGTGATGAACCTGCTGAGCAACGCGGTGAAGTACACGCCCCAGGGCGGTCGGGTGAGGCTCTGGCTCGAGCGGGAGGACAGCCGGGTGCGCTTCGGCGTTTCCGATACGGGCATCGGCATCGCCCCCGGCGACCTGCCGCACATCTTCGACCGCTTCTACCGGGCGGATACGGCGCGCACCCGTACCGCCGACCGACCCGGCGTGGGGCTCGGGCTCGCCATTTGCAGATGGATCGCGGAAGCGCACGGCGGCACGATCGACGTGCAGAGCCGGCCGGGGCGGGGGACGACGTTCACGGTGACGCTGCCCTCGGCGGTCGCCACGACATCTTCCACGAATCCGGAAAAGACATGACACCGCGTCTTCTGCCGCTGCTCGGTTGCCTCCTCACGGTGCCCCTGGCGGCCCAGCATGCGGACGATGCGCTGGCACAGGCGCGAGTCCAGCTGCAGACGAACCATCTCGACAGTGCGGCCGCGTTATTGCGCCGCATCACCGATTCCGCGGCCTGGAACGACTCGCTCCGCCGGATCAACGCGTTCGTGCTGCTGGGGATCGTGCGCTACTATCAGGGTGACGATTCGGCAACCCGCGCCGCATTCAGCGAGGCCCTGACCCTCAATCCCGTGCTGACCGTGCCCCAGCTGGCCCAGCTCGACTCGGTGGTGGCTGCCCTGCTCGAGTCGGCCCGCGTCGCGGTGGCGTCGGCGCCGAGTCCCGATACGCTGTACAGCTGCTCCCCACACTGCGTGGGGGTGGATGTCGCCCCCCAGCCCATCGAGTCCGATCCGACGATGGTCTCGCGCATCGTGATTTCGACGGCCGCTCCAGCGCCTGGGGCTGATCCGATGCACGGTTCCGCGCTCCTGCGTGCCATCGTGGACACGCTCGGTCGCGTCGAGCCCGGTTCGGTGGAGGTGGTACACTCCACGCTTCCTCAAGAGCTCCTCGACGCGGTGCTGCAGAGCCTTATGATCGCGCGCTACCATCCTGGTCGTGTGCGCGGCAGGGCCGTGCGAGTACTCATCGAGCGTCGCGTCGATATCCGTCCCAGAACGCACTGATCATTCGGCCGTCATCGAATCGTCATCCGAGCTGAACGCCTCCGACACGGGTGTCCCCGATCGTAGCAGGGAACCGTGATGCGAGGTCGTCATGTTCGACACGTTGCTGGAAAGCCGTCACACGCCGCTGGGTCTGCCACGCTGGGGCGTCGCCGTCGCGATAGGGCTGCATGCCGCCGTCGTTGGGGCGATCATCCGCCCCGCGCCCCCACCGGCAGCTTCGCCGGTGGTAATCCCTGGTGAGCTTCCCTCCATTCCTGATCAGTCGGTCCTCCGGAAGACGACCGGTCCGGAACTCGTCGTCTCGGGGTCGGTCGACATCGATCTCTCACCCATCCCGCCACTGCAGCCGATTCGGGGTGTGCTGGACGTGGACCAACCTTCGACGGGGATTCCGGGCGGCAATACAGCGGTTCCCGCGATTCCCTTCGGAACCGAGGACACGATGCCGCTGCTGCCGTCACTGGTCCAAGAGCCTCCGGAGCTGCTCACAGCGCCGGTACCGCCCTATCCGCCGCTGCTGCGGGAGGCAGGAGTGGCCGGCGTGGTCACGGTGCAAGTGGTCGTAGACACGAGCGGCCGGCCGGAGCCCGCCTCGCTGCGGGTGGTGCAGAGCAGCAACGCCGGGTTCGATGCGGCGGCCGTGGCGACGATCCGGGGGGCGCTGTTCCGCCCGGGCCGGGTCTGGGGCCGGGCCGTCCGGGTGCTGGTCCAGGTGCCGGTGGCATTCCGGTTGCACCCGTAATCGGGGGAGGGGGATCACGCGGTTGTCATCGTTTTGTAATGATCCTCCTACTAGCGGGTAAGCCGGAACCGATAGTATCTCGATAGCCATTGCGACGGAGGTTCGAGCCGTGTTCGACGTCCTGATCGAATCCAAGAAGCCCAGCAGCACGGGACGGTGGGCGGGGACCAGCGTGCTCTCGCTCATCTTCCATACGGTGGTCATCGGCGGGGCGGTGTACGCTACGTTGTCGGCCGGGACGGCGGACGATACGCTGAAGGCGGACACGACGCTGATGGTGTTCCAGCCCGAGCAGCAGAAGCAGCCCGATCAGCCGCCTCCGCCGCAGCTCGACGTCCAGTTCAAGGGCTTCCAGACGGTCGTGGCGCCGACCGACATTCCGACCAACATCCCGCCCGTCAACCTGCAGGAGCACTTCGATCCGAAGGACTTCTCCGGCGTGGGCGTGGAGGGCGGCTCGGCCACGGGCATCGTGCCCTCGGCCGACGCGGTGCTGTCGGTGGACGTGGTACAGGAGAAGCCGGAACGGCTCGCGGGGCCGCTGCCCGTGTACCCGCCGCTCCTGTCGCAGGCCGGGATCGAAGGCGTAGTCATGGTGCAGGCGATCATCGACACCATGGGGCGCGTCGAGCCGAACTCGCTGAAGATCATGCAGACCGCCAACCCCGGCTTCAACGAATCCGCCAAACAGACGGTGCTCAAGTCGCTGTTCCGCCCGGCGCGCGTGTACGGCAAGGCGGTGCGCGTGCTGATCCAGATCCCGATCAACTACAACCTGAAGCACTAACCGCGGTTCGGAGGAGTCGCCTCGGATGCCCAATATCATCGACCTGTGGAACGGCTCGGCTGGGTTCGCCAAGGGGATCGTCGTCATCCTGGTCTTCATGTCGATCTGGTCGGTATCGACCTTCATCATGAAGTGGTGGCAGCTGCGGCGCTCCACGCGTGAGACGCGGCGGTTCGTTCCCGAGTTCTCCCGCTTCCTGCAGGAAGAGCACCTCGACGCGGCGATCGCGCTCGCCGAGAAGACCAAGAAGAGCCACGTGGCGCGCGTGCTGGGCGAGGCGCTCGCCGAGGTGAAGCCGCTGCTGCGCGACCGCGCGACGATCACTGCAGCGGACATCAATTCGGCCGAGCGGGCGGTGGAGCGGCAGATGCTGATCATCGTCTCCGAGCTGAAGCGCGGCCTCGGCATTCTCGCGACGATCGGTGCGACGGCGCCGTTCGTGGGATTGCTGGGCACGACGATGGGCATCGTGAACGCGTTCACCGGCATGATGGCTTCGGGCGGCGGCGGCTCGCTGGGCGCCGTGGCCGGCGGTATTTCCGAGGCGCTGATCACGACGGCCATCGGCATCGTGGCG
>DATGDE010000206.1:0-5928 GCA_035311125.1 Gemmatimonadales bacterium | reverse complement strand
GGTGTCGCGCTGGGCCGCGAGGGGGACTCCGGCCACGGCAACGAGCAACATCTCGACCGAAGCGAGCGAACGACGGCTCACTTCGCGAGCCGGTTGTACTGCTGCAGCACCGCCCGCAGGCGATCGTGCGGCAGCGCCGTGACCCGCAGGTCGTTCGCGCCGGTCATCGTCCGGGCCGCGACGAGCGCGTTGACGATCGACTCCTCCGTCGCCTGCGCCGTCGCCTCGAACACCGCGTTGATTTCCTCGTTCGGGATCCAGGTGGCGGTCGGATGGCCGCTCGCGGTCCCCGTGCCCGGATTGGCCGTCGAGAAGGCGACGAAGATGTCACCCGAGCTGTCTCCCCCGATGCCACCCATGCGCGCGATGCCGAGGGTGACGCGTTTGGCGACCCGCTTGAGCTGGTGTGGCAGTAGCGGCGCGTCGGTGGCCACGACGACGATGATCGACCCCTTCTCCTCCCCACCCCCGGTACCCGGGACCCGGGACCCGGCGGCCGCACACCGGTCCATCCGCTCGCCCGCAGGCAACGGACTGCCGGCAGGGATCGCATAGCACGGCAGCTGGTCGGGGATCTCCGTGCCCACCGGGACGCCGGCGATATGGAGCTGCGCACGCGAGCCGTAGTTGCACTGCACCAGGACCCCGAGGGTGTAGGTCCGGTCCTCGATCGTGAAGCGACGGCTCGCCGTGCCGATGCCGCCCTTCCAGCGGTGGCAGATCATCCCGGTGCCGCCGCCGACGTCGCCTTCCACCACGGGTCCGCCGCGGGCGCTGTCCAGGGCCCGGAACGCGTCCTGCGGCGTGACGTGGAAGCCCTCGATGTCGTTCAGCCCGCCGTCCCACGTTTCGGCCACGATCGGCAGCGACCAGTCCCAGTCCCGTCCCTGCTTCACCAGCCAACCGACCACCGCGTCCCGCACGACGCCCACCGAGTAGGTATTGGTGATCATCACGGGCCCGCGCAGGAACCCGGTCTCCTCGAGCCAGGTGGTGCCGGTCATCTCGCCGTTGCCGTTCAGGGTGAACCACCCGGCCATCACGGGGTCGCCGCCCCCGGCCCGGCCCCGCGGCAGGATCGCGGTCACGCCGGTGCGGACCGGACCCTTGCCCACCACCAACGGTCCGGACCCGGCAATGAGCGTCACCTGGCCGACTTCAACGCCGGCGACATCGGTGATCGCATTGAGGGGCCCGGGGGTGCCCTCGAAGGGCACGCCGAGGTCGCGCGCGCGCGGTGGCACCGGCGCCGTAGGCTGCTGCACGACGAGCGAGGCGGCGAGTACGAGCAGAATCATGCGGTCATCCCTTGAGAAAGAGCCGCTGCGGATCGAGCACCTCGCGCAGCAACCGGAGCTCGCGCGCTCCGGGTGGGGCGACACCCAACAGCGTGGTCCGCGCCGCGAGCGGCCAGCCGACGCCGGCGCGCACCTCATCGGGGGTCACGCCGGGGTAGATCGCGATGAGCATCAACTCTCCCGTGGCCGGGTCGGCCTCGAGGACGGCCTTGTCAGTGATCACCTTGACGGGTCCCGCGCCGGGAAGACCCAGCGCGTCTCGCGACACCCCGTGGCAGCGATGGCCGGGACTCGTGAGGAAGTCCACCTGCGCCGGGAAGGCGCGCGGGTCGAGCTTCGCCATCACCAGCGTGCGCCGGGCGTGGGCGGCGATCTCCGTGGCGCCGCCCGAGCCCGGGAGTCGCACTTTCGGATGCGCGTAGTCGCCGATGACGGTGGTGTTGATGTTGCCCCAGCGGTCCACCTGCGCGCCCCCCAGGAATCCGACCTCGATGCGGCCGTTCTGCAGGAAGCACTGGAACACGTCGGCCATGCCGCACACCATGAGCGACCCGGTGACGAGTGCGGGGTCGCCGATGGACACGGGAAGGCGCTCGGGGACCGCGCCCACGGCGCCCGATTCGTAGATCAGCACGAGGTTCGGCGCGTGGGTGGCGCGGGCGAGATTGCAGGCCAGATTGGGGAGCCCGATGCCGACGAAGACGACCTCGCCGTCGCGCAGCTCGCGGGCGGCGACGGCGGCCATCATTTCATCGGCGGAGTAGGGCCGCTCAGAAGCCGTAGTTCACCCCCGCGCACACCTGGCTCCGCGCGCGCAGTCGCGCCGTGAGCCCCGGGTGCTTGGCGAGATACGCGGCGCGGTCCGGAACCCCAAGGACGAATTCATCGAGATACGCCTGGAGCTTCGCCGGGTCGCGCGAAATCCCCTCCCAGGTCACGTAGAACTCGTTGTCGCGATCGTAGAAGCCCTGCGCGTAGGAAGGATGCGCGCCCCACGGCTCGACCACCACGGCCGCGACGGCGAGCCCGGGGATCAGGGTGCGGTTGGGGTCGGCGCGGATCACGCTCGTGTCCACGAGCTCTTCCACCACCACGATGACGCGACTCGAGGCGAACGCCGCTTCCTTCTGGACGCCGACCAGTCCCCAGATCTGGGTGTTGCCCGCCGCGTCGGCGCGTTGCGCGTGAACGATGGTGACGTCCGGATTCAAGGCCGGCACGGTCGCGAGCCGCTCGCCCGTGTAGGGACAGGTGACCGAGCGAATGGCCGGGTTCACCCGGGGCAGATCGGTGCCGGCGTAGTCGCGCAGCGTCCAGAAGGGCAGTCGCGCCGCCCCCGCCTGAAAGCGGGCCACCATGCCGAAATGGGAGTACTCCTCGAGCTCGAGCGCAGCGCCTTTCCCTTCCGCGGCGCGGCGGAAGGCGTGGAGCGATCCGACACCGGGGTTGCCGGCCCAGGAGAACACGAGTTTCTTCGCGCACCCGGCGGCGATCATCTGGTCGTAGATCAGGTCCGGCGTGAGGCGGGCCAGCGTGAGGTTCCGGCGGCGCTGGCGGATGATCTCGTGGCCCGCCGCGAAGCAGATGAGGTGGGTGAAGCCCTCGATCACGACGGTGTCGCCGTCGTGCACGTGCGCGGCGATGGCATCGTGCATGGAGACAACCTTGGAGCCGTCAGCCATCAGCCGTCAGCCAAGCTCAGCAAGGCATTGATCGAGGATCGCCAGAGCCGTGTCGACATCGTAATCGTCCACGACGAGCGGGGGCGCCAGGCGCAGCGAGCTCTTGCCGGCGCCGAGCAGGAGGAGCCCCTTGGAGAAGGCCAGCCGCTCGAGCTTGCCGACGAGGTCGGGGTGGGGCGCGCGCGTGGCGCGATCGGCCACGAACTCGATGCCGATCATGAGGCCTCGGCCCCGCACTTCACCGATCACCCGGTGCTTCTCGGCGAGACGGCGTACGCCGGCGAGCAAGCGCTCGCCCTGCACCCGGGCATTCGCCATGAACTGGCGCTCGACCAGGTCGAGGGTGACGAGTGCGGCCGCGCAGGACACCGGGTTGCCGCCGAACGTCGAGCCGTGGGCTCCCGGTCCCCATTTCATCACCGACGACTTCGCGATCAGGGCGCCGATCGGCATCCCGGACCCCAACCCCTTGGCGACGGTGATCACGTCGGGCTCGATGCCCTCGTGCTCGCACGCGAACATCTTCCCCGTGCGGCCGATGCCGGATTGCACCTCGTCACAGATCAGCAGGATCCCGTGCCGGTCGCACAGCGCGCGCAGATCGCGCAGGAAGCCGTCCGGCGGCACGACGTAGCCGCCCTCGCCCTGGATCGGCTCCACCACGATGGCCGCGACGTTCTTCGGATCGAGGCGGCGCCCGAACAGATCCTCTTCGATGTTGCGGAGGCAACCCCGGGTGCACTGCGGCTCGCCGCGGCAGAAGTCGCAGCGGTACTGGTAAGGGTACGGGACGTGGTAGACCTCGGGCAGGAACGGCCCGAACCCGGAACGCTGCACCGCCTTGCTGGCGGTGAGCGAGAGGGCGCCGTAGGTGCGCCCGTGGAACGATCCCGAGAACGCGACGAACGCCGCACGGCCAGTCGAGTGCCGCGCCAGCTTCATCGCCCCTTCAACCGCTTCGGCACCGGAATTCGACAGAAACACGCGCTTCGGACTCGGGCCCGGAGCCAGCGTGGCGAGCCGCTCGCACAGCCGGGAGAATCCGGCGAAGTAGAAATCGGCGCCGCAGATGTGGAGGAACCGTCCCGCCTGCTCCTGCACCGCCGCGACCACGGCCGGGTGGTTGTAGCCCGTGGACGTCACCGCGATCCCCGCCATGAAGTCGAGGAAGCGGTTGCCGTCCACGTCCTCGACCATCGCCCGCTCGCCGCCCGCGATCACGAGCGGATACTCCTTGGGGTAGGAGGTGGACGCATACTGGTCGTGTTGCGCGACGACGGCGCGCGCCTTGGGACCGGGAGGCGGCACGACAATGCGCGGATAGTCGCGGGAGGGGGCGCTCATGTGCCGATCACCGTGCGGCTCTGCTCGCGCATGAACTGGGCGACGTAGTAGGGACCGCACCCGCCCTTGCCGGTCGAGCCCGAGCCCTTCCAGCCGCAGAACGGCTGGGCCCCTGGCCAGGCCCCGGTCGTAGCGCCGCTGCGCTTGTTGGCGTAGCACACCCCGGCCTGCACTGCATCGAAGAACCGCTCGATCTCGCGCGGCTCCCCCGTGAAGATGCCCGCCGTGAGGCCGTACTCGGCCTTGTTCGTTTCGGCGATCGCCTCGTCGCAGCTCTCCACCTCGCCCACGGCGAGGAGGGGCACGAACAACTCTTCCCGGAAGAGCGTGCTCTCGAGCGGGAGGCGGGCGACGGTCGGAGCCACGTAATGTCCCCTGGCGAGCGCTCCCTCATTGAGTCGACGGCCGCCCGTGAGCACCTTGCCCTCGAGATTGGCCTGGGCGACCGACGCTTCGTAACGTGCCACGGCGCGCTCGTTGATGACGGGTCCGAAATACACGTCGCGCTGCGTCGGGTCGCCGATCGTCATGGCGGCCGTCTTCTCGAGCAACCGCTCGACGAACGCCCCTGCCACAGCGCGGTGCACGTAGACGCGCGAGGTGGCGCTGCACTTCTGGTTCTGCAGGCCGAACGCCGAGCGCATCACGCCTTCCGCGGCGGCGTCGAGATCGGCCGACGCCATGACGAGACAGGCGTTCTTGCCGCCCAGCTCCATGAGGGCCGGCTTGATCCAGCGCGTCGAGATGCCGTGGTGGATCCGCAGCCCCACGGCCTTGGAGCCGGTGAAGACGACGCCGTCCACCCCTTCGTGCTGCCAGAGGTAGTCGCCGATGTCCTCGCGCCTTCCCACGAGGTAGTTGAAGGTGCCGGCGGGCAGCCCGGCGTCGTGGTACAGCTCCGTGAGTCTGAGCCCGGTCCAGGGAGCGTCCTCGGAAGGCTTGTACACGACCGCGTTGCCGGCGACGAGCGCGGCGGCGGACATGCCGGTCGAGAGGGCCAGCGGGAAGTTGAACGGCGCGATACAGGCGAACACCCCGTAGGGCCGCAGCACGTCCATGTTGCGCTCCGCGGCGGTGACGCGCGCCATCTCGCGGACGAATCCGTTCTCGTCCTCGACCTGCGTGCAGTAGTAGTCGATCAGATCGGCCGATTCCTCCGCGTCGCCCATCGACTCGAGCCGGCTCTTCCCGACCTCGAGGCTCATCAGGGCCGCCAGCGCGTACTTGCGCTCGCGAATCAGCGCCGCTGCGCGCCGCAGCACGGCGATCCGCTCCGGCCAGGGTCGCCGGGCCCAGGCCGGCTGCGCGGCCCGCGCCGCCGTCACCGCGCGATCCACCTCGGCGCGGCCCGCCGCCGCGAACCGCCCGAGGACGACCGAGGTGTCGATCGGCGTCACGTCCACGAGCGGCGGGGCGGACGTCCCGACGTCCTTGCCCGCGATCACATTCGGATGGTCGCGGCCCGCCGCGGCCCGCACGCGCTCGAGCGCCGCATCGAATTCCCGGTGAAAGGCGTCCAGATCGACGTCGCTGGAGGTGTAGGTGATCTTGCTCATGAGACGGGAACCGCCAGGTCTGAGAGGGTCCGCTCGAGCGCCACGCCG
>DATGDE010000205.1:0-4913 GCA_035311125.1 Gemmatimonadales bacterium | reverse complement strand
ACGGCTTCTGGATGTAATAGAAGGCGCCCTCGTTCAGCGCCTGAATGGCCGTCTGCAGCGAGGCCTGGGCGGTCATCAGGATGACCGGGGTCTCGGGGTCCTGCTGGCGGACGGCCGTGAGAATGTCGAGACCGGTGACCGTCGGCATGCGCACGTCGGTGAGCACGATATCCGGCGCCTCGTTCTTGAGCTGCTCCAGGCCGGCCTTCCCGCCCTGGGCCGTGAGCACCTCGAAGCCCTCGTTCTTGAGCAGGATCCGGAGCGCGTCCAGAATGGCCGACTCGTCGTCGACGATCAGGAGCGTGGGGACGGCGGGGTCCGTCATGCGGCTTCTTCCTTCCGGCGCACGGCCGGGAAAAACACCGTGAACGTCGTGCCGTTCCCGGGGGTGGAGTCGACCAGCACCATCCCCCGGTGGGCGACGACGGCGCGCTGCACGATGGCGAGCCCGAGGCCGGTCCCGCCCTGACGTCCCGTCACGAAGGGCTCGAACAGCCGCTCGCGCACCGCCTCCGGAATGCCGGGGCCGTTGTCGCTGACCCGCAGGGCCACGGGATTCTCCATCGCCAGCCCCGCCGGGACTTCCTCCTGCCTCGGCCGCCCGGTGAAGACGCGGATGTGCGCTCCCGGACCGCTCGCCTGTACGGCGTTGAGCACCAGGTTCGAGACCACACGGTGCAGCAGGTCTTCGTCGCCCTCCATCGGGGTGGGACCGCCGGCGATTTCGATCTGCACCTCGGTGGGGCAGTCGGGATGCTGCCGGACCAGGCGGACCGCGGCCGCAGCGACCGCCCGCAGGTCGACCGCACGATACTCGGTAACCCGGACGCGGGAGAAATCCAGGAACTCCGAAAGCAGCCGGCTGAGCCGGTCGCTCTCGCGCACAATGAGTCCGGCGAGAAACCGCTCGTCCGGATTGGTGCGGTTGGACCGGGACAGCTGCTCCACCGACGAGCGGATCGAGGCGAGCGGGTTCTTGATCTCGTGGGCCAGTCCGGCGGAGAGCTCGGCTACGGCCTCGAGCCGCTCGGCGCGCAGGTGCAGCTCTTCCAGACGCTTGGAGTCGGAGATGTCGGTGAAGATGGCCGTCACGCGCGGCGGCCCGGGACTGCCCGCGATGGTCGTGGTCGTGAGGCCGACCGGGAAGCTGCGCTCATCGCGCCGCACCGTGGCTTCGACGCGCATGAGCCGGATGCCACGGCGCGCGGTGGACGCGACCGCCGCCCAGAACTCCGGGCTGGTACGCGCCAGCTCCGGGAGGAACGCGCGGCCCAGCCAGTCCTTGGCGCGGAACGCCAGGATCTGCTCCGCGGCCGGGTTGGCGAACAGCAGCTTGCCGTCCGCGTCCACGGTGAGCACGCCGCTCACGAGGTTGTGCAGCACGTCGCTCGCTTCGAGCCGGGCCTGTCGCAGCTCGACCGCGAGCGCCTCGTGCTCCGCACTCATCACCTTGATGCGCGAGGCGAAGTAGGCCGGAACCGCCGCCACCAGTCCGAACAGGACGAGCTGGATCCACAGCGTGCCGTTGACGGCGGCGTGATGTCCCCACAGCAAGTCGGCGAGATAGGCGAGCGCCGCGAGCACCGTCACCAGCGCCGTGCCCGTCGGAGGCATCAGCACGGCGGTCACGGCGATCACCGGGACGTACAGGCTCTGGAAGTCGCTGTCCGGCCCGCCGGTGACGTGGACGACGGCCGTGACGAGGGCCACGTCGTAGAGCGCCTGGAGATACAGAAACGTGCGACTGGGCGTGACGGCGCGCACGTGACTGTACCAGTACGAGGCGCTCGTGAAGACCAGTGTCGCGATCAACAGAATCGAGGTCACCAGCAGGTCGAGCGGCGCCACGACCCGGACGCGCAGCGCGGCGCTCAGGTACATCGCGATCGCGACCGAGAACCGCCACAGGTACACCAGACGCAGCAGGGCTCGCGGGCCCGGCATCACCGACGCTCTGGATGAGCTCCTGAACCAACGCATCCAACCTCAATTCCGACAATGGATTAGATGACCGGTCGTGGCCGCTGGACGGAGGCCCACGATGCGGGGGCCCGTAAGTATTGAATCGCCTGTGGCAGAATGCAAGAACCGGCCGCTGCGCAGCGGCCGGTTCCGGTTGTCGTCGGCGAGCGAGACGCGCTACTGCACCGCGTTCACCATGTCGAAGATCGGCAGGTACATGGCGACGACCATGCCGCCCACGATCACGCCGAGGATGACGATCATGATCGGCTCCATGAGGGAAAGCATCGTGCCGACGGCGGCATCGACTTCCTCGTCATAGAAGTCCGCGATCTTCGAGAGCATTTCGTCCAGACCGCCGGTCTGCTCGCCCACGGCGATCATGGATATCACCATCGGTGGAAACACCTTCGAGCGTTGCAGCGGCGCCGCGATGGTATCACCGCCCGCGATGGATGCGCGCGACTCCATCACCGCGTTGTGGACCACCATGTTGCCCGCGGTACGGGCCGTGATCTCCAGGCCGTCGAGAATGGAGACGCCCGAGGAAATCAGCGTGCCGAGCGTGCGCGTGAACCGCGACACCGCGGACTTGCGCAGCACGTCGCCGAGCACCGGGAAGCGCAACATCATGGAATCGATCTGCAGGCGGCCGGCGGCCGTCTTGTAGTAGCGATTGATGGAGACGACGGCGAAGGCGACGACCCCGATGATGACCCACCAGTAGTGCTTGAGCACGTTGGAGGCACCGATCACGATGCGCGTGGGGAGCGGCAGCTCGAGGTTCACCGAGGCGAACATGTTCTGGAACGTCGGGATCACGAAGATGAGCAGCACGGTCACGGCGATGACGGCCACCGACATGATCACCGCCGGGTACACCATGGCGCCCTTCACCTTGCGGATGATGGCGTCGTTCTTCTCCAGGAACTGGGCGAGCCGCTGCAGGATGGTGTCGAGGATACCGCCCGCCTCGCCCGCCGCGACCATGTTCACATACAGATCGGAGAACGCCCGGGGGTGCTTGCGGAGGGCGTCGGCCAGCGTCTGGCCGCTCTCCACGTCGTAGACGACCTGGCGGGTGACGCCGGCCAGCACCTTGTTCTCGGTTTGCTGGGCCAGGATGTCCAGGGCCTGTACGAGCGGCAACCCCGCGTTGATCATCGTGGCGAACTGGCGAGTGAAGATCACGACGTCCCGGGTCTTCACGCCCTTCTTGAACAGGCCGCCGAGCGAAACCGACGCGGGGGCCTGCCGCACCTGCACCACCACGAGGCGGTTCTTGCGCAGGTGGGCGATGACATCGTCCTTGCTCGGCAGATCGACCTGGTCCTTGACCAGGTCGCCTTTGAGATTGCGTGCGGTGTATTCAAACAGTGGCATGAATCATCCTCCTGCCGGTCGTTAGCGCCGGGCTGCGACCCGGGGGGCTCCCGCGGCCGCCGACGGTCCGCCCATGCCCTCGTCGACCGGCAATTCGCCGATCATCCGCAGGAACTCGTTGGGGTCGGATGAGACGCGCAGGCATTCCTCCTTGATCACATCGCGCTGCATGTAGAGCTGATACAGCGCGTCATTGAGCGTCTGCATGCCATGCTTCTTCCCCGCCTGCATCGAGGAGTAGATCTGGTGCACCTTGTCGTCACGGATCAGGGCGCGGATGGCCGGCGTGCACACCATGATCTCCGCCGCCATGACGCGGCCCCGGCCCTTCGCCTTCTGGAGCAGCGTCTGGGTGACCACGCCTTCGAGCACGAACGCCAGCTGGGCGCGGATCTGGGGCTGCTGGTGCGACGGGAAGATGTCGATGATGCGATTGATCGTCTCCGCCGCCGAGTTGGTGTGCAGCGTGGCGAAGGCGAGGTGGCCGGTTTCGGCGATGGTGAGCGCCGACTGCGTCGTTTCGAGGTCGCGCATCTCGCCGATCAGCACGACGTCCGGGTCCTGGCGCAGCGCGTACTTCAGCGCCGCGGCGAAGCTGTTCGTGTCGGTGCCGACCTCGCGCTGGTTGACGAGGCACTGCTGGTGGCGGTGGATGAACTCGATCGGGTCCTCCACCGTGATGATGTGGCCCTTCAACTCCTTGTTAATCTTGTCGATCATCGCGGCCAGGGTCGTGCTCTTGCCCGAGCCGGTCGGGCCGGTGACGAGCACCAGACCGCGCGGCCGCTCGGCCAGCTTGGCCACGATCGGCGGCAGCCCCAGGTCCTCGAACGTGCGGACGTTGAACGGGATCTGCCGGATCACCAGCGACACGCACCCACGCTGCTTGAAGCAGTTGCCGCGGAAGCGGGCCAGGTTCTGGATCCCGAAGGAGAAGTCGAGCTCGTTCTCGGTCTCGAAGCGCTTCTTCTGGTTCTCGGTGAGCACCGAATAGGCGAGCGACAGCGTGTCCTTCGGCGTGAGCACGTCCTCGGTGGAGGCGCTCGTGATGTCGCCGTCGATCCGCAGCTTGGGACGCTCTCCCGCCACGATGTGGAGGTCGGAGGCGTCCTTCTCGATCATCTCCTCGAGCAGCGCTCGAAGGTTCACCGGCATCGGGAAGCCTCCTTTAGGCCGCGGTTTCCTTCACGACTTCCTCGAGCGTGGTGACGCCCCGCTTCACCTTCACCATGCCGTCCATCCGCAAGGTCAGCATCCCCTCCTGCACCGCGACTTCGCGCAGCTCCTCGGTCGAAGCGCCCTTCAGAATGAAGCGGCGCAACTGGGAGGACAGCGCCATCACCTCATACAAGCCCTGGCGGCCCCGGTACCCCGTCCCGTTGCAGGTATCGCAGCCGGCGCCCTTGTAGAACGGGCCCTGGTCGCGCGTGATGCCGAAGGCGTGCATCTCCTCGTCGGAGTACTCGTGCTCCTGCTTGCACTCGACACAAATGCGCCGCACCAGACGCTGCGCCACGATCAGATTGACCGCGCTCGCGACGTTGAACGGCTCGATCCCCATGTCGATC
>DATGDE010000204.1:0-8883 GCA_035311125.1 Gemmatimonadales bacterium | reverse complement strand
CGGAGTACAAGGCCAAGTACGCCCCGCACTGGTGGGAGCCGAAGTACCTGGTGTTCCGCCCGCGGCGGCTCCGGGCCCGCCTGCTGTTCGCCGTGCTGAAGGCGTACGATCCCCGCGGCGCCACACGCCTCGTGCTCTCGCGACTCGCCGAAGGGTTGCGGGAGGAGCTCGCCATCGATCCCGACACCGGCCGACCACGGGTCGTCGGGCACGCGCTGCGTCTCCCCGGGCTGTTGCTGCAGCAGGACCTGCTGGTGGCGGTCGCCCTGGCTCTGGCGATCGGATCGGGCATCGGGATCCTCGCGGATCACCTGCGCCGCAGCTTCGACGACGTCTACGTGGCGACGCTGTCGAGCCTGATTGCCGCCAGCCTCACAGTCGCCCTGCTGCACGCCCGTTCCCGTCACGAGGCGCATCCATGAACAACCGGTGGATCTACGGACTCGAGCTCGCCGTGTTCGGCTGGATCGCGGCGCGCGGCGGCTGGCTCGCTGTCCGCAGCCTCACGCCGCTTGGTCGAATCGCCGGCGCGCTCGCGCTCGCGTTCGCCGCGGCCACGGCACTGCTGCTCGGCGCGTTCGTAATGAACCGGCCGATCCGGCCGCTGCTGCACCTGACCCCCTTCTTCGGCGTCGGGCTCGTGTTTCTCTACGAGACGATCCGAGCCGCCCGGACCGTCCCCGGCTGGACGGCGCCGTTCGCAGGACTGTACTCCACCCTGGCGATGGTCCTGGCGCGTCGGCGGCCGACCACGCTGAGCCCCGCGAGCGACTCCGCGGCATCGGAAGCCGACGAGGAGGACGCGGAGGAATGAGCGCCATACGCGTCGCACTGGCCACCGGAGCCCTCGTGCTGGCGAGCTTCCGCGGGACCGGATCCCAGGAAGATCCGCTGAAGGGTCTGCCGCTCCACCGCTACGTCCCCGCAGGGGAGGCGGTGGGTGGAGTGGTGTTCTTCTCGGGCGACGGCGGTTGGCGCTCGTTCGACAAAGCCAACGGCGATTCGCTCAAAGCCCTGGGCTACTGGGTCCTGGGAGTGGACGACCTGAGTCTGTTCGCGAGCGAGATGCCGGGCGATACGCTCGCGGCGCTGGGCCGCCGGCTCGTCACCTACCTGCGCGGCCAGGTGCCCACCGGCGCTCCGGTGTACCTGGCCGGTTACAGCTTCGGGGCGAGCATCGTCGCCGACGCGGCCGCTCGCGGCGTGTCGTCGGACGGGCTGTATCTGCTGGGCCCCGGGGGGCGTGGCGTCCGCAAGATCACGCTCGGGGGGTTCCTGGACCGGGATCCCACCGGTCCGACCTCGTTCGATGTCGCCGAACGGTTGAACGCTCGTGGCTGCGTTCCCGTGGCGTTCGTTACCGGCGAGTCGGACAAGGCCGGAAAGGCCTCGCGTGTGTACCCGCTCGTGCGCCAGCCGGTGCAGCAGTTTCTCGTCGCCGGGGCGAGCCACCACTACTTCGGTGGGGACACGCGGTACACGGCGGTCGCGCGCCAGGCGCTCGATTGGCTGCGGCGGCATCGCGGGGAGTGCGCGTGACGCTGCGTTCGCTGCTCGCACTGGCGCTCGTGGCGGGCCCGCTGGCCGGCCAGCGGGCGACGGTGGACACGATCCGCGTCGCCGGACAACCGCTTGCCGTGCACCGCTACGCGCCGGCCGGACCGCCGCGCTGCCCGGCGGTGCTGCTGCTGTCGGGCGACGGCGGGTGGGCGCTGGGTGTCGTACAGTGGGCCGAAGCGTTGCGGGCCGATGGGCTCGAGGTCGTGGGCGTCGACGCCGCCCGGCTCGTGAAGGTCGTGGGCGCCGCGGGGCTCGCGGGGCTGGTCGCCGGCTGGCCCGAACTGGCCCGTCTCACACGGACTCCGCCGGTGGTGATCGGCTACAGCCGGGGCGCGACGATCGGCCTCGTCCTGGCCTCACGGGCCGCGTCTCCGCCGCCCGTGGTCCTGCTCGGTGTGGATCTCGAGGATCACTTCGACGGTCCCGCCGTCCCCGGCGGCCTGGCGCCCGGCGTCAGGCGCCACGGCGATTACGTGGTGGACCTGCGTCCGCTCTTCGTGGACCGTGCGCGCACCACGCCCGTGGCGGTGATCCACGGGAAGCGGGATCGCGTGGCGCCCTATGATTCGCTCCGGCCGTGGCTGGACAGCCTCCCCGAGCCGAAGCACGTCACCATCCTGCCGCGCAGCGGACACGGGTTCGGGGATTCGCGCACCGTCCTGCCGGCGATCCGCGAATCGCTCGGCTGGGTGGCCGGGGAGGTCTGCAGGGAGATCAGGCCGGCACGGTCGCCCTGACTTCGCGCCACCGTCTCATTCTGGGCAGCACCTCCAGCAGCAGGGTGCGCGCCTTGGCCTCCGGCATGATTCCCTGCCGCACCATCACGTCCACGCACTTGTCCGTCATTTCCTGCAGCGTAATGTGGGGCTCGGTGAACGCGCCGTTGGCGTAGCAGTGACGGCAGTAATCGTTCACGCGATACCCGACCACGTCAGTGCCGAAATCCTCCGGCTTGTTGAGCGGCATGCTGCAGCTCTGACAGAACGGTCCCAGCAGTTTGTTCGTCGTCATGGTCGCCTCCCGTGCGCCCTGACATACAACCTTGCGCCGGGCGATGAGACCAGGTTGAAGGCGCCATGAAGAGGACTACTACAGGAGGGCGGCCAGCGCCTCGGCGACGGCCGTGACGTCGGCGTGCTCGCGCTCGCCGAAGCCGTTCAGCACGTCCGAATCGATGTCGATCTGGCCCAGGATGTGATCGCCGCGCCGGATGAGCACGACCAGCTCGGACCTCGTGTACAGGTTGCACGCGAGGTAGTTGCCGACCGCCCGGACATCGGGGACGTTCTGATCGCGTCGCTGCGCCACGGCGGTGCCGCACACGCCCGCGCCAACGGGGATCCGCGTATGATCGGTGTCGCGCCCCGCGTGCGCCTCGAGCAGCAGCTCGTCGTCGTGCAGCATGTAGGCGTACACCGAGGTGTAGGGCCCACCCCAGGCCTGGATCTTCTCGCACGCCAGCTGCAGCAACCCCTGTCGCGGGGCGTCGTGCAGGTGCGCCGCGCGCAGCGCGCGTACCACGGTCGATGGATCGTGGCTCAGGCCGGTGGTCACGAGCGCTTGCCCAGGATCGCGGTCAGGCGCACCAGCGCCGTGTCCCGCTTCACGACGATGACGACGGTGTCGCCCGCCTGGTGGCTGCGCAAGGCGGCGGTCATATCGTACAGGTTGGCGACCGTCTTGGCCCCGATTGCGGTGATGATGTCGCCGGCCTTGAGCCCGGCCTGGTCCGCGGGACTGCCGGCATGCGCGCCCGTGATGCGCACGCCGCCGGGCGATTCGCTCATGTCGGGAATGGTGCCGAGGTAGGCCCCGTATCCGGAGCCGCCGGCGGCGACCTGGGGTCGCGGCACGTCCACGAAGGTGAGGCTTCCGGTCCGGTCGGCCAGCGCCGTCGCCGTGGCCGCCACGAAGTCGGCTACCTCCTCCAGCCCCACGATGTTGATCTTGTTCCAGTCGTCGGTGGTGCGGTGGTAGTCGTCGTGCAGGTCGGTGAAGAAATGCAGCACGGGCCGCTTCGCCCCGTAGAACGAGGCGTGGTCGCTCGGTCCCCAGCCGTCGCCGGAGGCGCGGAGATCGAACCGCGGCGTCGGACCGCCGGCGCGGTTCAGGGAATCGAGCAGCGCGGCGAACTCCTTGCCCGTCGCGGCGCCGGAGACGATGAGCTTCGCGTTCCGCAGCCGTCCCACCATATCCATGTTGAGCATGGTATAGATCGAGTCCATGGGGACGGTGGAATGAGCGACGTAGTACTCCGAGCCCAGGTCTCCCAGCTCTTCGCCCGTGAAGGCGATGAACACGACAGTCCGGTCGAGCCGGAGGCGCACGAGCCGCCGTGCGACTTCGAGCAGCGCGGTGGTCCCCGAGGCGTTATCGTCGGCGCCGTTGTGGACCTTGCCGGTCGAGTCGGGGTCGTCGAGCGCCCCGAAGCCGCCGAAGCCGAGGTGGTCGTAGTGGGCGCCCACGACGACGATCTCGCCGCGCCGGGCGGGAGCGCGGCCACGCAATACCCCGATGACGTTGCGGATCGTCTTGCCGCCCGCGTCGGTGTGGATGGCCGCTGGCGCTGTGGCCGAGATGGTGAACGTCTGGAAGTAGGTCCCGGAGTCCCCGCCGGGAACGAGGCCGATCGTCTTGAACGCCCGGGCGAGAAAGGCGCCGGCTTCTTCCAGGCCGCGCGTGCCCACGCCGCGTCCCTCGCGGGCGTCGTCGGCGAGGTAGCGGAGATCGTCGAGCGCGCGGTGCGCGGCCGGGGTCAGGGTATCGCGCGCCTGGGTCTGGATGACCAGACGCGAGGCCAGCAGCAGACTGGTGATGAGCATGCCAGAATATCTATCTTTGCGCCTCCGTTCATGGAAGTCTCGCGGTGTCGGTTCGTCTGTTGGCGCTCATCCCGGTGGCCGTCGCGATCAACCTCGCCCTGTCCGCGGCGGTGGATGCGGTCGGGCTCCCGTTGTTTCTGGATACCACGGGGACGATCCTCGCGACGGCGCTCGCCGGGCCCGTCGTGGGTATCGCCACCGGGGCCCTCACCTCGGCGGTCAACAGCCTGCGCAACCCCACGTTCTGGCCCTTCGTGGTGGTCCAGGTGCTGGTCGCGCTGTACGCCTGGGGCGCGGCGCGGGCCGGGTGGTTTCGCTCGCTCGCGGTCGCGGTGCCCGCCGGCCTCGCGCTGGGCGTGCTCGCCGCCGTGACCTCCACGCCGATCTCCTATCTCATCTTCAAGTGCGCGACGACCGGCGGCATCGCGCTCACGACGAAGCTGGGCCAGCTGCTCGGCCTGTCGGATCTCGGCGCCTGCTTCTTCGGGAGCTTCCTGTCGGACTTCACCGATAAGGCGGTGACCTTCGCGCTCGTGACCACGGTCCTGCACGGGCTGCCGCGGCGCACCGCGGCGCGCTTCCCGCTCGCGCTGCGGGCCATCGGCCGCCCCGGCATCTAGGTGCGGGCGCTCCACCCGTTCACGCTGATCGGCATCGCGGTGGCCCTGCCGGCGCTGGCCTGGCTGCTGCCGCCGCCGTGGGGCGGCGCCGGCGCCATGACGCTGGCGCTGGCGTTGTGTGCGGTCGGTGGTCGGGGGGCGGGCAGCGGAGTACTGCGCGCGGCGGTGCTGACCGCGGCCCCGTTCTGGTTCTTCCTCTTTCTGTTGCATGGTGTCGGCGGCATGGCCGCGACCGGTCTGCGGCTCACCACGATGATCGCGAGCTTCCTCTGGCTCATCGCCGTCCTGCCCCCCGGCCGGCTCGTCGAGGCGATGGTCGCCGCCGGGTGGCCCGCGGGCGCCGCGTTCTTGCTGTCGGCGACGCTCTCCGCCGTCCCCGCGCTGCGCGAGCGGGCACGCAACATCGTCGATGCGCAGCGGTGTCGCGGGCTGCACACGCGGGGAGGACCGCGGGCGCGCATTGCCGCGCTGCGCGCCCTCGCCCTGCCGCTGGTGCTGTCGGCGCTGCACGAAGTGGATGAGCGCGCGCTCGCGCTCGAGACGCGCGGGTTCTCCGGCTCCGCGCGACGCACTCCGCTCGAGCCTCCGTCCGATCCCGCCGCGGAGCGCGTGCTGCGCTGGGCGCTGCTGCTCGGGCTCGTGGGGTTGCTCGCCTGGCGAATCGCATGAGCGCCCTCACGCTCGAGGGCGTGACGTACCGCTATCCGGCCACCCGCGCTCCGGCGCTCGCAGAGGTCTCCCTCACGCTGGAGCGCGGCGAGGTGATGGGCGTGATCGGCAACACCGGCGCCGGTGCGTCCACTCTGCTGCTCGTCGCGGCGGATCTCGTTCCCCGGGTGCTGGGCGGGGAGCTCACGGGCACCGTGACCCGCGCGGGCCGTGGCGCGCTGCTCCTGCCGACGCCCTGGACGCAGGTTTCGGGAATGGCGTTCACCGTGCAGCACGAGGTCGCGTTCGGACCCGCGAACCTCGGCTGGCCGCGCGAACGCATCGCCGCCGCCGTGCACCGGGCGCTCGAGCGGGTGGACGCGGTACACCTCGAGGAGCGCGATCCGGCGACGCTATCCGGGGGCGAGCTGCAGCGGGTCATCCTCGCCGGCATCCTCGCGATGCAGCCCGACGTGCTGCTGCTCGACGAGCCCACGGCGGAGCTCGATCCGGGGGGAGCGCTCGCCGTGTGGCGGCTGGTGCGGGAGCTCGCGGCCGAAGGGACGGCGGTGATGGTGGCGACGAGCGATCTCGACGCGCTTCCCGACGCGTCGGACCGCGTCGTGTGGCTGGCGGGCGGCCGGGTGCGCGCCCTGGGCCCGACCCGGACGGTGCTGGCCGACGAGGCGCTCTGGTCCGATCAGCAGGGAGGGCCGGGCAGCACCGCCGTCGCCGGCGTGTGGCGGCGGGCGGGGCTCCCCGGGCCTCTGCCGCTCACCGTTGCCGCAGCGTTGGAGCGCGTGCCGTGAGCGCGGCGCTCGCGTTCGAGAACGTGTCCTACGACTACGCCGGGCGGCCGGCGCTCGCCGGCGTCTCCTTCGCGATTGCACCGGGGGAGCGCGTGGCGCTGGTGGGGCGCAACGGTGCGGGGAAGTCGACGCTGTTGCGCCTGGTGACGGGACTGCTTCGTCCCGCGACGGGCTCGGTCAGCGTGGGCGACTGGAACGCCGCCGAGCGGCGCCCCGACGAGCTGGCGCGCCGCGTCGGGTCACTGTTTCAGCACGCCGACCAGCAGCTGTTCGCGCGCACCGTGGCCGAGGACGTGGCCTTCGGGCCGCGCGTCACGGGGATTCCGGCGCCGGAAGCTGAGCGGAGGGTGCAGCGCGCCCTGGAAAGTCTCGGGCTGATGGAGGTCGCGGCGGAGCACCCCTACGACCTGCCCCCGCCCTGGCGCAAGCTGGCCGCACTGGCGGGAGCGCTGGCGCTCGAACCCATGCTCCTCGTGCTCGACGAGCCGACCGCCGGGCTGGACCGGCGCGCGCGGGCCCGCGTGGCGGAGGCGCTGGGGAAACGCGCCGACGGGGGTACGGCGCTGCTCGTGGTCACCCACGACCTGGGTTTTGCGGCCGAGACGCTCGAGCGGGCGCTGGTGCTGGAGCAGGGACGGCTGGCCCGTGATGCGCCACTGGGCCCTCTTCTTGCTGATGGTGTATGGCTGGAGAGGCAGGGACTCGTGTCGCCGCCGCTGGCACAACTCTCCCAGAGCCTGGGCCTGCCGGGCGGGCCGGTGCGGGAGGCCGAGGTCGCGGATGCTCTCATTCAGCGTTGCAGCACCTAGAACCTTGTCCTAGATTCACTTACCGCTCATGGTCAACCCGGTCGTTTTCGCCACGCACCTGGCGCGCGCCGTCGACCTGTTTCGGGACCCCGCCAAGAAGGAAGATCAGAAGCGGGAGTTCCGGATACTGGTCGGCCTGTTGAAGGAAAGCGGCGTTGCCGCGCGCATTGTAGACGAGGTTCTTCAGGTCAACGGCGAAGCGGTGACGGCGCCGGAGTTCCAGCCCCTGGTGCAGCGCATGCTGCTGCACGGAGTTACGGAGCTGATGATCCCCGCGGACGCCCCCGTGGCGCACCTGTTCGAGCTGCTGCGGGCGCTGGCGGACCAGCCGGGGGCCTCGGTGACCATCGCTTCGCGTCTGCGCGCGTCCGGCGCCAACCGCGTCTCGGTCGTGCTGGCGGCGCTGGACGAATCCGAGGGCTCCGCGGCGGGAGGTCCCGGTCCCGGTACGCCGACCGACATGGGTACCCGGGGCGTGCTGCGAGGCGAACCGGTGCAGGACCTCCGGAGCACCCCTGTCGCTGGGGCGGAAGGGGTGGAGCAGGTCGAGCAGAACCTTGCACCACCCTCGGTGGCCCTGCCCAGTCCCGATGCGGCCACCTCGAACCGGGAATTCGTGCCGCGCGAGCCGGACGACCTGCCGGCCACGCCGCAGGAGCAAGCAGCCTCGGCGACGGGGCTGCCGGCCTCGCATCTCGAGGGGGTCGCCCCTCCGGTACAGGAGAGCCCGCTGCCTCCCCTGCCGGCGAACCTGCCGCCTCCGCCACCTCCTCCGCCTCCGCCGCCACAGGCGCCGACGTTCCGGCCATCAGCGGCCGCAATGGCGCCGCCTCCACCCCGGATGTCCCCGCCGCCGCGCGAGGCGGTAGGGCCCGAGGAAGCAGTGGCCGCCGAGACATCGGGTGCCGGCACGGGCGCGCAACCCGAGATCTCGCGCGAAGCGGCGTCCCAGATGTTCGCGCTGCGTGATGCGCTCTCCAAGGACACCACCGACCTGCTCGCGGCGCTCGAGAGCGACCCGCAGGCGCCGAGTGTGGGAGAGACGCTATCGGTGCTGACGCGCCAGGTCGAGAGCGCGATGCGTCAGGGAAAGATGGAGCCGGCGATGCAGATCGTGTACAGCGTGGTGCGCGTCGAGCAGCGGGTGGAGGATCAAGCCCTCCGCCGGCAGTACGGCATCGCGCTGCGTCGCATGATCACGCGCACCATGCTGGACAACCTCAGCAAGCTGGTGCAGGTCCCGCATCTCGAGGATGCCGCGGCCATGGTGCTGCAGCGCGCCGGCCCCGACGGCATGGAGGTGCTACTCGACCTGCTCTCGACCTCGAACACGGTCACCGAGCGGCGGGGTGTGTTCAACGCCCTGATACAGATGAAGGAAGGGCAGGACCAGCTCATCCACATGCTGGGCCACCCGCAGTGGTTCGTGGTGCGCAACGTGGCGGACCTGGTGGGCGAGCTGGGGATGGAATCGGCGGTGCCCGCGCTCAGCAAGCAGCTCGATCACCCCGACGAGCGGGTACGCAAACAGGTGGCCCTGGCGCTCGCCAAGATCGGCACGCGCAGCGCGGCGGAGCCGTTGCGCCGGGTGCTGCGCGACCGCTCGTCCGAGGTG
>DATGDE010000203.1:0-3862 GCA_035311125.1 Gemmatimonadales bacterium | reverse complement strand
TGAGAGAGGCTTTCCTGGCCCGGCGCGTCGTGAAGATCCTTCCGGAGGACCCGTGCTACGTACTGGGCGTCGTCCCGTGCGTCGACGCGCGCGGCGCTGACGGCATCAGGCGATTGCGTGACCTGTGCAAGGCTATCGCTCAGCGGGTGATCGCGCCGTTTCCGATCACCATTCTGCCGCTGCGGGGGAACGGGTCGTCTGTGCGACGGAAGTTCCAGGCCCTGTCGGCCACACGGGTGCTGTGACGCTGTGCGCCGGAAGTGATTCGTGAGAATTCAACGACTCAGCGTGGAAGACGCGCTGCGCAGCCTGCGCAGCGATCCTCAGGGCCTGTCCTCGACCGAAGCTCTCCGGCGGCTGGAGGAGTATGGGCTCAACCTCGTGCAGGAGATCCGCGGCCGGTCGCTCGCGTTCCGCTTCCTCGCGCAGTTCACCCATTTCTTCGCGCTGATCTTGTGGGTCGCCGCCGCGCTCGCGTTCGTGGCCGAGCGCAACCAGCCGGGCGGCGGCATGGCCACACTGGGCTACGCCATCCTCGGCGTGATCCTGGTCAACGGAGCCTTCAGCTTCTGGCAGGAGTACCGCGCCGAGCGCGCGATCGCCGCGTTGCGCCGGATGCTGCCGCAGCACGCCAAGGCGCTGCGGGACGGGAAGCTCACCGACATCCCCGCCGTCCAGCTGGTGCCGGGCGACGTGCTGCTGCTCGAGGAGGGCGACGTGGTCCCGGCGGACTGCCGCCTGATCGACGGCGCCGGCATTCGCGTCAACGCCGCGGCGCTCACCGGGGAATCGGTGGCCCTGTCGCGCGTGGCCGCTCCGAGCGACAACGACGACCTGATCCGGGCCGCCAACGTGCTGCTCGCCGGCACGTCCCTCGTCGGAGGTCAGGGCCGCGCGCTCGCGTTCGCTACCGGCATGCACACGGAGTTCGGCAAGATCGCCGGCCTGACACAGACCGTCCAGGAACCCCCTACACCGCTGCAGCTCGAGATCGGACGCCTCAGCCGGCTCGTCGCGATCATCTCGACTGCCCTGGGCGTGGTCTTCTTCGCCATCGGGCAGGCACTCGGCCTCCCGTTCTGGGCCAACCTGACGTTCGCGATCGGGATCATCGTGGCCAACGTGCCCGAGGGGCTGCTGCCGACCGTGACGCTGGCCCTGGCGGCCGGCGCTCAGCGCATGGCCCGCCGCAACGCCCTGGTCCGGCACCTGCCGTCGGTCGAGGCGCTCGGCGCCGTCACGGTCATCTGCACCGACAAGACCGGAACGCTGACGACGAACCGCATGACCGTGCGCCGTCTCTATCTCTCGGGGCGGTTCCTGGACGACGGACGCGAGATCGCGCGCGCCATGCCGGAGGCCAGCCCTGAACGTCGCCTGTTCGAAGCGGCGCGCCTCTGTCACGACCTGAAGACCGTCCAGCGCGATGGCCGCACGCAGGTCGTCGGAGACCCGATGGAGGCCGCGCTCGTGGAAAGCGCCGCCCTCGTGGTGCCGGACGTCGACGACGGCGGCCGGCTGGACGAGATCCCGTTCGATGCCGATCGAAAGCGCCTCGCTGTCGTGCAACGCACCTCCACCGGCGCAGTGCTCTACGTGAAGGGCGCGCTGGAGACGGTGTTGCCGCTGTGCCGGCAGGTCGTCCAGGGGACCGGCACGACGGTCCTGACCCGGGAGCTGCGCGAGCAGATCGGTGCGGCGCAGGGCACCATGGCCCACTCGGGGCTCCGGGTCCTCGCCTTCGCCTACCGGCCGGTCGCCGAGCCGTACGAGCGGGACGCGCTGGAGTCCGATCTGATCCTGAGCGGACTGGTGGGACTGGAAGACCCGCCGCGGCCCGAAGTGCCCGACGCGATCCGGCGCTGCCGCGAAGCCGGGATCAAGGTCATCATGATCACCGGCGACCACCCGTCCACCGCGGTGGCGATCGGCCGGGAGATCGGGCTGCTCGGATCGGCCGAGCCGCTCGTGTACCGCGGCGAGGAGCTGCGCCGCGTGAGCAACACGCAGCTGCAGCTCGCCCTCGACGCGCCCGAAATCGTGTTCGCCCGGGTGGATCCCGATCAGAAGATGCGGATCGTACAGGTCCTCAAGCGCAAGGGCGCGATCGTCGCGGCAACCGGGGACGGGGTGAACGACGCGCCGGCGCTCCGGCAGGCGGACGTCGGCATCGCCATGGGGCTCACGGGTACCGAAGTGGCGCGTGAAGCGGCCGACATCGTGCTCGCCGATGACAACTTCGCGAGCATCGTGAACGCCGTCGAGGAAGGACGCACCGTCTTCGCCAACATCCGGAAATTCCTCACCTACATCCTGACCTCGAACGTGCCGGAGCTCATCCCCTACCTCGCGTTCGTGCTGCTGCGCATTCCGCTCGCCCTGACGATCGTCCAGATCCTCGCCGTGGACCTGGGTACCGATCTGCTCCCGGCACTGGCCCTCGGCGCCGAGCGACCCGACCCACAGGTGATGCGCCAGCCGCCCCGCCTCAGGACCAGGCGACTGCTCGATGCCGGGCTCCTGACGCGGGCATACCTGTTCCTGGGCCTCCTGGAAGGGGCCGCGGCGATGACGACGTTCTTCTTCGTGCTGACCCGCGGCGGCTGGTCCTACGGACAGCAACTGGCCCCGGACGACCCGCTCTACCTGCAGGCTACGACCGCGACCCTCAGCGCGATCATCGTGGCGCAGATCGCCAACGTCTTCCTGTGCCGCAGCGAGACGCGCTCGACGTTCCGGCTGGGAATACTGACCAACCCTCTGATCCTCGGCGGCATTCTTGGCGAGGTCCTGCTCATCCTGGCCATCGTCTACCTGCCGGCCGGCCACCGCGTGTTCGGCACCGCCCCCATCCCGGCCGCGGCATGGCTCGTGGCCGCCGCCTGCGCCGTCGGAATGTTCGGGCTCGAGGAGGTGCGGAAGGCGGTGCTGCGCCGGCGCACGCCGGCCTAGTTCCTTTCATCTGCGGCTCATTCGCCCCTCAGGTGGGGGAAGGTACGCTGCTGGCGCTGTCCCCATCTGGAGGAGATGAACCATGTCGAAGATCAGAGCCATCGCGCTGGCGGGGCTCGGCATTCTCACGTCCCGCATCGGGCAGGCGCAGCAGCCGACCGAGACCACGTTCTCGGTTGACGGCCGGGTCGCCTTGCACTCTTTCATGGCGCTCAGCGACGCACATCTGGAGCAGCTCGCGGATCTGCTCCACTTCTTCGCCGCGACCGACGCCGCACGGTCGGGCGACTGGCAGCGCATCCGGGGCCCACTGGGCCAAGTGCATGCCATGAGCGTCCCCGCCGTGCTCTGGTACGCCCGGCCCAACGGGAACTACTGGACCGTGCAGCAGGACGGGCGCGTGGCCGGCAGTCTCTCCGACCGCGCCTACTTCCCCAGGGTACTGCGCGGCCAGACCATCCTCGGCGACCTGGTAGTCAGCCACTCCACGAACCGCAACACGGCGATCGTCGCCGTGCCGGTGCGGGGCCGCAACAACGCCGTGGTCGGAGTCCTCGGCGCCTCCGTGCACCTGGACAGCCTCGGGACGTTGATTCTGAAGGAGATGGGAGGCCTGGAGCAGCGGCTGATCTTCTTCGCCATCGATTCCACCCCGATCGGAGCGCTGAACTCGGACCCGAACCTCATCTTCACCGAGCCGATGAAGCTCGGTGACGAGACCATGCGTGCCGCGTTCACCGGGATGCTGGCGCGTACGGAGGGAACGGCCGTCTACAACTTCCGCGGCCACCAGCGCACGGTGCTCTTCCACCGGTCGGCGGTGACGGGCTGGTGGTACGCGCTCGGCCTCGTGGAACAGGGGCCGGAGGTGACGGGCGGAAGCCGGTAGCCTGAGCGGGAAAGTTGGCGT
>DATGDE010000202.1:0-3104 GCA_035311125.1 Gemmatimonadales bacterium | reverse complement strand
GGGCCCCATACGACCTCCGTGGCCGGGAGAAAGCCGTAGCAGCGCTCCCCGCACCGACTCGGCTGGCGCTCGAGATGGCGTTGCACGAGGAAGCCGAACGACGCGCGATCCAGGGAGAGCTGGAGCTGCTGGAGGAGGCTTGGCGGGAAGCGGAGGAGATTGCCGCCATCGCCGACAATCTGTTCCTCCCAACCGAGGTCGAACGCAGCCTGGAGGCATTGAAGCGGAAGGCGGGACGCCCCTCACCCGAGGACTAGTCTTTCCCCCACCACTCGAGCACTCGCAGAGCCCGCAGCGTGTTCCACCGGCCGGGGAATCCCATGCGCTCGAGCTCGAAGAAGGTCTTGCCCCGGTAGCGCTTCGTGAGCGGTCCTGAGCGGCTACGGGGCCCGCGTCACCACGATCCCCCACCCTTCGGGATCGTCGGGCGGATCGTCGTTCCAGTCCCCGTAGGCATGGGAGCCGTCGGTCTGATAGTTGAGCACGTACCGGCCGGCGGGAAGCTGTATCGTCCCGTCGAACAGCCGGTTCTTCTCGGCGCCCCCAGCGTGGGTCGTGGAGCCGTAGGTCATCACCCAGACCGTGTCGCCGGTCGCGGCATCCTCGATCCAGCCGTAGTCGGCCATCTCGTCGCCGGTTGCTTCGCCCAGGGCATAGATGTGAACCGCTGTCGGCCGGTCGAGCGTGAACACTTCACGCTTGTGCCTGTCATTCTTCACCCGCACGATCTCGGCGAGCGCGCCGCTCGCGACGCGCTGGAACGGCGCGACGATGCTCGAATCGAGCCGGCCGCTCGCCGGGAAGATGCTCACCCCCCAGTACCGGCTTTCGGGTGGCGGGGCAGCGTTCCAGTCGTCGAAGGAATGCGAGCCGTCGCTCTTGTAGTACACGAGGTAGCTCCCGGGATCGAGATGGAGCGTTCCGTCGTACAGCCGGTTCTTCTCCGCGCCGCCCGCGGCTTGGGTGTCTTCGTAGCGCATCGCCCAGACACGCCGGCGCGTGGCGGCGTTCACGATCCACGCATAGTCGTCCATGTCTCCCTTGGGATCGTTGCCTTCACCCAGCGCGTACACCCGCACCTCCAGCGGCTGGCGCAGCGTGAAGCCGGCAGTGCGCAGCGCGTCGTTCCCGATGCGCGTCAGCGATACGATCGTCTGCGCCGGCACGGGATCCCAGGCGATCTCGCGTACCGCCGTTCGCGCCGCCGGGTCCACGGCACGGAGCGTCAGACCCCAGAAGGCGGGATCGAACGGCGGCACGGCGTTCCATTCCCCGGGATCGTGCGAGTCGTCGCTGACGAAGTAGGCGACGTAGCGTCCGGCAGCCAGACGGATCGTATCCCGCACCATGCGGTTCTTGTGCGCGCCGCCCGCGTCCACGGTATGGCCGTAGTCCATCTCCCAGACGCGGCGACGGGAGTTGGCGTCCTGGATCCATCCGTAATCGAAGGGCCCGTCGTTGCGCAGCTCCCCGATGGCGTACACCTCGAGGGCGATCGGTCGACTCACCTCGAACGCTTTTCGCTCCGAGACTCCCGCGGTATCGGCCAGAAGCGAGAGGACGACCCTGGATGCCTGTGGACGCGACGCGCTGTCCAGGTCACGACCGGTGGCGACCCGGCCCGGCCCGCGAACCAGGATCCCAAACTTCCGGTAGGAGCCGTCATCGACGTACGGACCACTGTAGCGAACCCGGTTGTCGCTCCCGTCACGACGCCGGGAGATCAGGCTCCGGAGTCTGCCAATAAGGGACACCGAGGTGGCGACGTAGGAGGCGAAGTGCACCTCGTATACACCGGCCGGCAGGCGCACCGTCCCCGAGAACCGGCGCAGCCCCTCGCCCGGGCGCTCGGTGACGGCGGTACGAAGATCCCACACGACGGCGCGGGTCCGCACGTCCAGAATCCAGGCGGCAGCCGGCCAAGTGGTACTGTCCGCGTCGTCGTCCGACTGCCAGTGCTCCTTGCCACTCTCTCGCCGCGGCTCAGCGCCGGTCGCCTCGATCTGGAGCGCCTGGGGAGCCAGCAACACGAACGCCGCTGAGCGATGCTCACGCGGTGTCAGATCCCGGATGTCGGCAAGTGTCGTCTGCGAAACGAGCGTCCAGGGAAGGCAGGCCGCGAGCCCGACTGTCGCCAGGGCGAGCCGTTGCAGCATGATACGCGAGGACATGGGAGGACCCCGTAGGTGGTCTCGACTTGGACAGCGGACGCCGGTCCGGCGGTTGCCGGCCCCGCGCCCGCGGGAAGCTCCGAGTTGCGTGGCCTGCAAGGGCGCATCCCGAATACGCGGGCGCCGATCGATTTGATTCGAGCGGGATCTGGAAAGGCCTGGGCGACCGCAACACCCTTGTTCATGAGATCCGGGGGAACCAGACGAACGCTAAATTGGCCGTATGGATCACGTCGCGCCGCGCTTCGCACGCCGGTCTCCGAGCCCGGATCTGGCTCCGTGGATCGTCTGCTACTGGGCCCTGTCGGCGACGGATGCCCCGCCCTTCAGGAGCCGGGTACTGCCCGACGGCTCGAACGACCTGATCGTCGATCTTTCCGGGGAGCCCCGGTCGTTCGTCGTCGGCGCGATGCCTCGAGCACAGGTCGTGGCGCTCGAGGGACGCGTGGAGCTGCTGGGCGTGCGCTTCCGGCCCGGGGGGGCTCTCCCGTTCCTGCACCAGCCCCTAAACGAGCTCACGGGTCGCGAGATCGAGCTGGATGCGTTGTGGGGTCGAGCGGCGGGCTCGCTGGCCGACGCGCTCGCGACCGACCCCGGGCGGCGCATCGAGCAGCTCGAGCACGCCCTGCGCGGCGCCCGGCGGCAACGGTGGGAGGAGTCCCTCGTGACGCGGGCGGTCGACTGGTATCACCGCACACAGGGCCGCGTCCCCGTGCAGCAGGTGGCGGCCGGCCTGGGCGTCGGGGAGCGGCGTCTGGAACGCGCCTTCGCCCGTTGTGTGGGGCTGTCACCGAAGCGGCTGGCCCGTGTGGTACGGTTTCTCCGGACCGTGCGCCACATCGGACGCCGCCCCCAGTGGGCGGGAGCGCCGCTCGCGCTGGAGGCAGGCTACGCCGATCAATCGCACTTCATCCGTGAATTCAAGGCACTGGC
>DATGDE010000201.1:0-7509 GCA_035311125.1 Gemmatimonadales bacterium | reverse complement strand
CACCAATGGTGACGTCGAGTGTCGCCCCATGAAGCGATGTCCTCTGCGCGCGCACGGTGTCACCTTTGAATACGGCGGAGGGAGTTCCGACTTTGAGACGACGGATCCCGAGCCGCCTGCATACATACGGAGTTGTTAGGGGGTAGACTATGTTCGGTTTCCGCAGAAGTACCTCAGAAGTGGCCCTCATGATCCCGTTCACGCTCCTGCTGCTCATGGCGTGCGCCTCGTCCACCGGTCCGGGCGCAAGTCTCGCAGGTCCGTCTCTGGGTTCAGCGCAAACGTACGGGCTCCTGGCTGGCACGGCGGTGAGCTGCGTCGGTCCCGTGGGCACCATCAGCGCGAGCGTGGGCGTGAGCCCGGGGAGCGCGCTCACCGGCTTTCCGACGTGCACGATATCGGGAACGCAGCACCTCGCCGACGCGACGGCCGCCACGGCGCAAGGTGACCTCACCACGGCCTACAATGCACTCGCCGGCAGGGCGTGCGGCACCACCATCTCCGCCGATCTGGGAGGAACGACCCTCGCTCCGGGTGTCTATTGCTCCGCGTCGACGGTGGGGTTGACCGGCACGGTCACGCTCGACGGCCAGGGCAAGGCCAACGCGACGTTCATCATCCAAGCGGGCTCCGCGCTCACGGTCGCCGGGTCGGTGAACCTGATCGGCGGCGCCCAGGCGAAGAACGTGTACTGGCAGGTCGGCAGCTCGGCCACGCTCGCGACCGGCAGTGCGATGAAGGGCAACATTCTGGCGCTCACGAGCGTCACCCTGAACGACAATGCCACCCTGCTGGGCCGGGCATTGGCGCGCAACGGTGCCGTGACTCTGGGGAGCAACAACACGATCAGCCTGCCGTAGGCCGGTCGCGGGGCGCGGGCAACCGCGCCCCGATCTTCTCGGGGCTACCCAAAGAGCTAGTCCGTTCGATGCACCGAGCGCCCGCTGGCTCCTCCGGCCTCGCTAAGTCGTTTTTCATCCCGCTGAGTGATGTTGCCCGCGATCCCGTACGTGCAGGTTGTGGTTGAGGATACCAGCGGTTCCCAGCCGGCCAGCGTCGTTGCTGGTCCGGCGCAGTTCGAGACATTCCGGGAGTACTCGTCCAATGTCAGGAACGCCTTTGATCACCCGCGGCCGGTCACTCGGCCTGGTGTGGTTGGTCGCCGGAGTCGCCGCGAGCGGTTGCGTTCGCAACCCGGCCACCGGTTCGAATCAGCTCATGCTGGTCAGCGAGGCCCAGGAAATCGCCATGGGCCGGCAGGCCGATACCGCGGTCATCGCGACCATCGGACTCTATCCGGATGCCGCCTGGCAGCGCTACATCCAGCAGTTCGGCGCGCGGCTCGCCGCGAGCTCCGAGCGCCCCAACCTGCCCTGGACGTTCCGGGTGGTGGATGACCCGGCGGTGAACGCCTTCGCCCTCCCCGGCGGCTTCGTGTACGTGACGCGGGGACTCCTGACCCATCTCACGTCGGAGGCGGAGCTGGCCTCCGTCGTCGGTCACGAGATCGGACACGTCACCGCCCGGCACACTGCCGCGGAGATGAGCAAGCAGGAGCTCATCGGGCTGGGTCTGGCCGTGGGCAGCATGGCGAACACCCAGGTGGCGAAGTACGCGGGCGCCGCAAACCAGGCGCTTGGGATCCTGTACCTCAAGTTCTCCCGCGACGACGAGAGCCAGGCGGATCGGCTCGGCCTGCGCTACATGCGCCGGGCCAACTTCGATCCCCGCCAGATGCCCGAAGTCTTCATCATGCTCGACCGGCTGAGCGCGGCCGAGGGCGGCGCTCGTCTGCCCACGTGGCTCGAGACGCATCCCAGTCCGGCCAACCGGGTCGCCGCCATCAACTCTCAGATCGCGGCGCTGCCGCAGGATTTCTCGGGGACGAGCGTCAACCGCGACGCCTACGAGCGGCTGCTGGAGGGCCTGGTGTTCGGGCTGAATCCGCGCCAGGGCTATTTCGTGGGCCCCCAGTTCTCGCATCCCGATCTGGCGTTCCGGGTGACGTTTCCCGATGGCTGGAACACGAACAACGGGGCGCAGGCGGTGGTCGCGGTCAGCCCGCAGGGCGATGCCGCGGTCGAGCTGTCGCAGGCACAAGCGCAGAATGCGGACGCGGCGGCCCGGGCTTTCCTGTCGCAGCAGGGGATCACGGGCGGCACCGCCGCGCGCACCACCCAGAGCGGGCTGTCCGGCGTGAGCGCGCCCTTTGCGGCCGCCACCACGAACGGCGAGCTCCGGGGCACGGTGACGTTCGTGGAGTACGGTGGCGGCGTCTATCAACTCGTGGGCTACGCGCCGGCCGCGCGGTGGCCGGCCTACCAGGCGACGGCGGAGCGCACGCTGCAGAGCTTCCAGCGGCTGACCGATCCCGCGGCGCTGAACGCGCAGCCGCAACGCGTCACCATCGTACCGATCAGCCAGCGGACCACGATCGACGCGCTCCTGCAGCAACGGTCCTCGCCCGTGTCCGCCGAGACGCTGGCCCTCATCAACCAGGTAGAGCGGCAGACGCCGCTCGACGCGGGGCGGCTCGTGAAATGGGTCGTCGGACAACCACTTCCCTCATCGACCTCTTCGCGCGCGACCGGTCAATGATCGCGCGGCGGAGGCAGCAGGTTCTCGCAGGACAACGGAGACGCATCATGAAACCGAAATACTGGACCACCGTGGTTGCGGCCTTGGGCGTGGCAACCCTCGTGGCCTGTAAACCAACGGGGCAGGCGGCGGAAACCTCGGCCTCGCAGAAGAAGGCCCCGGCGGCGCCGGCCACCCGGACGCTCGACGCCGGGCGGCAGTTCACCATGGCCACGACGGAGACCATCAGCTCCAAGACGGCGAAGCCGGGCGATTCGTTCACCGCGACGGTCGTGGCGGACGTGGCGGACGACGCGGGCCGGGTGGCCATCCCGGCAGGCTCCGCGGTGTCCGGGACGATCACCGACGTCAAGTCCGCGCCGAACCCGAGTAGCCCGGGCACGCTGACGCTGGCGGTGAACAGCGTGACCGTGCGCGGCCGGAGCTATCCGATCGAGGCCAGCATCGATTCGCTGGATACGGAACGTCAGGGCCAGGGCGTCACGGGCGGCGACGTGGCCAAGGTGGGAGCGGGCGCGGCCGCGGGTGCGATCCTGGGCCGGGTCATTGGTAAGAACACCAAGGGTGCGGTGATCGGCGGGATCATGGGCGGCATCGTCGGCGCCGGCATCGCGGTGCAGTCCAAGGACGCGAACATCGTCCTGCCAGCGGGGACGCATGTGGTGGTCACGCTGACGAGACACGTCACCGTCACATGAAGCCTCTGGTCATTGCGGGCATCGTGATCGCCGGTCTCGGGGCCTTCGCGCTGGTGAAGGGGCTCACGTACCGGTCCCAGAGCAACGTCCTGAAGGTCGGCGACCTGCAGGTCACCGCCGAAGAGCATCGTCTGGTCCCCCCATGGGTCGGCGGGGTCGCGCTCGTCGGCGGGTTGGTGCTGATCGGCGCCGGGGTTCGGGGGCGTCGTGGAGCGTAACGCGTCGAGACGGGTTCCAGCGAAGCGGAGCGTGGATGTCCTTGCGGCGACGGTCGCCGGGGCGCTCGGTACCTCTCGTCGGGCTGCTGCAATCGCACTGTGGGGGCCGATGAACCTGGCCCACCGGTGCGCCCGCGTGATTGCCGCGCTCCGGGCGGCCGGCGCCGACGAGACGCTGGTGCGGTTCATTCAGCCGATCGACCTCGCGATCCGCGCGGCCCAGCCCGCCGCTCTCACGGACGACGAGCGCGTTGCGGATCCGGTCTTGCATGACTCGACGGGCCTCCCACCGCGGGAGATCGCGCAAGCGTTCCTCAACCGGATCTACGAAGACCTCGAGCTGCGCGCCGTCCTGCGCCGTGCCCCCGTGGCGCGGTATGGCATGCTGTGATCTGGCGCGTTCGGGGGCAACTCCGGTCGCCCTGGGGGAGCAGCTGGAGTCCGCATGGTGGATGACACGCACGACGTGAGGACCGGGGCCGTGGTGTGCGCCCGGTGCGGCGCATACGGCGGTCACCTGCCGTGTCACGCGGTGCGAGTCGGCGACCGGGAGCGGATCCTGTGGTTCTGCGCGAGGTGCCTCGATCCCCACCACGACACGCCTGGTGTGTCCGGCGGGTAGTGGTCGCAGGCCGCCTGGAGGGAGGTCCCGATGGTAACCGTTCTGGTGATGCTGCTGTTCAGCATGTTGTTGCTGTTGAGTGAGGACGTTTATCGCCACGACGTGAGGAGCGTGACGCGACCCGGAGGAATCCGATGAGACCCACACGACTGATACCGCCCGAAGGCGATCCGATCGACGATCTCGACGCCCCGGCGTTCACCCGGGCGCTGACGCCGCTTCCCGAGATCCAGCGACGCCTGGCGATGCAAGCGGCCGATCGGGAGGACGCCAACAACCGCAGTTTCAACCGGCAGTTCTGGGCCACCATGGCGAGCGAAGCCGGCGCCCCGAGCGGCATCCTTACGGCGCACCTGGGGCGTTGGCTGTCGAGGGTCACGGGGCGGCAGAACCCGGCCGGCTGACCCCGGATCCCGGGTCGAGGCGGTTGGCGAGCTGTCGCGCCGCGGCGAAGAGCATCTTCGACTCGAGCGAGTCCGCGTGGATCCTCCCGGCCGCCACATCCTCCTCGATGCCACGGCAACATTCCGCCGCGCGGCGCATGCGAAACCGTCCCACGAATCCCTTGTAATCGCTCGAATCGCCCGCCATGAGGACGCCCCACAGGCGGATGCGGATGTCGTCGACGGCGTTCTTGAGCTCAGCGATGCCTTCCTGCGGAAGGTCGGAAGTCTGTTCGATGCGGCGCGCCATCGTGAGAATGGCGCTGCGCACTTCGCCCAACGCCGGATTCGAAGCGGGGGTCGTCATCGGGTCCACGAGGTTCGAGTCGCCCAATGATAGGGATCGAGATATGGCCGGGCAACAGCGCCCTCATTGCGCCTTCATCGAACGCATGCGAACGTTTTGGCACGACGTCTCGCGGGAGACTGGATCATGCTCGGTCAGGTCAACAAGGTGCCGGCACAGTGAAAGTCGTAGACGCCGCGAAGGCCGCCTTCGCCGCGCAGGGGCCCGCCGTCACCCTCGGAGCGGTCGTGCACGAGGGGACCTGCTACCCCGGTCCCATCGTGACCCTGCCCCTGGCGACGCTGAACCGGCACGGCCTCATCGCCGGGGCGACCGGCACCGGCAAGACCAAGACGCTGCAGCTCATCGCCGAGCAGTTGTCGGCCGCCGGCGTTCCGGTGTGCGTCGCCGACATCAAGGGTGACGTGTCGGGCATCGCGGCGCCGGGTGAATCCAATGACAAGATCGCCCAGCGGGCCAAGGACACCGGCTATTCGTGGAAGTCCACCGGCTACCCGGTCGAGTTCCTCAGCCTCACCGGCCAGCGGGGGGCGCAGCTGCGCGCGACGGTGTCGTCGTTCGGGCCGCTGCTGCTTGCCAAGGTGCTGGGTCTGAACGAGACGCAGACGAGCGTGCTCAGCCTCGTCTTCAAGTACTGCGACGACAAGGGACTGTTGCTGCTCGACTTCCCCGACCTGCGCGCGGTGCTGCAATACCTCACGGGTGACGGGGCGGGGGAGCTGAAGGAGTACGGCGGCATGTCCCAGACCACTGTCGGCGTGCTGCTGCGCGACATGGTGCAGCTGGAACAGCAGGGCGCCGAAGGGTTCTTCGGCGAGCCGGAGTTCGATCTCGGCGATCTGATCAAGACGGGCGCCGACGGTCGCGGTCTCGTGAGCGTGCTGGAGCTGACCGACGTGCAGGACCGCCCCGCCATGTTCTCCACGTTCATGATGTGGATGCTGGCGCGGCTGTACCACGACCTGCCGGAGATCGGCGATCCCGACAAGCCCAAGCTCGTCTTCTTCTTCGACGAGGCCCACCTGCTGTTCGATAATGCCAGCAAGGCGTTTCTCGGCCAGGTACAGCAGGTCGTCCGGCTGATTCGGTCCAAGGGCGTCGGCATCTTCTTCGTGACCCAGAGTCCCAAGGACGTGCCGGACGACATCCTCGGCCAGCTGGGACACAAGGTGCAGCACGCCCTGCGGGCGTTCACGCCGGAGGACGATGCGGCGCTCAAGGCGGCCGCCCGGACGTTCCCCAAGACGGAGTTCTACGACGTCCAGCAGACGCTGCAATCCCTGGGCATCGGCGAGGCGTTCGTCACCGTGCTCTCGCCCAAGGGCGTTCCCACGCCGCCGTTCGCGACGCGGCTCATCCCGCCCGCATCGCGGATGGGGCCGCTGACCGACGGCGAGCTGGCGCAGCACCTCGGGTCGTCGGCCCAGATCCGCAAGTACGCCCAGGACATCGACCGGGAGAGCGCGCGCGAGCGCCTCGCCGCCCGCGCGACCGGCGTGGACGCGATCACCGTCCCGGGGGGCTCCGCCCCCGCGCCGGCCCCGGAACGCACACGCGGCGCCGCCAAGGAGCCGCCCAGCACGTTCGACAAGATCCTCAAGTCCCCCGTCACGCGCACCGTGGCGGGACAGCTGACGCGCGGGATCCTGGGAGCCCTGTTGGGCGGCGCCAGGCGCCGGTCCAGCTGGTAGGTGGAGTAGTCCTCTACAGGAGGTGACGATGCCAGATCCGAATGAGCCGCTCCCCGATTTCTCCGACGTGCAGGGCGGGAGCAGCTCGACGGCCCCGAAGCCGGCGCAGCAGGAACGGACCTATACGGTCGTGAAGGGAGACAGCCTCTCGAAGATCGCCAAGACGCTGTACGGCAGCGCGGGCAAGTGGAAAGTGATCTACGAGGCGAACAAGGATCTCATCAAGAATCCCGACCTCATCTATCCCGGACAGGTGTTCCGGATTCCCCCAGCCTGACCGAAGGAGTCACCGCACATGCGTACTCACTTCTTCCCCCGGGCGTCGTCGGCCGGAGCGGCGCTCATCGTGCTGGCCGTCGGCTGCAAGAAGGCCCCGCCGCCGCCCCCGGCGGCGCCACCACCGGTCGCCGTCGCATCGGTCGATCTCGGGAAGCAGCTCGGCCCGGACAATCGCGTCGTGCAGGCGATGACGACGTTCGGAAGGCGCGACACGATCTATGCATCGGTCGCCACGACGGGCGCCGCCACCAGCGCGGTGTTGACCGCCAAGTGGACGTTTCAAACCGGACAAACCGTCGATTCCACCGCGACGACGATTGCTCCGACCGGACCGGCGCAGACGGAGTTCCACATCGTGAAGGCCTCTCCGTGGCCGGCGGGGAAGTACACGGTGGCCATCTGGCTCAACGGCCAGGCCGCGGGCACGAAGGACTTCGAGGTCAAGTAAACGACCGCGGGCGCCTCGCTGTGAGACGCCCGCGTCACCCGCAACTCACCGCAACCTGGCCGCGGCCCTACTTCTGCGGCGCCGCCTGGGGCAGCTGGCCGTTCGGCGTCAGATGATTCACGACCTGGGGCAGGATGGTCGACAGTTTCTGCGCCACGACGTTCGGATCGAGCCCTACTCGGGTCGCGATCTGCCGCAGGCGATC
>DATGDE010000200.1:0-8321 GCA_035311125.1 Gemmatimonadales bacterium | reverse complement strand
CTCGGGCCGCTCGGTGGGGACACCGGGCGTCGCGTCTTCGAAGGCGAGGACGTCGTTGGCGGAGAGGACGCCCACCAGCCGCCCGCCTGACGTCACCGGCGCCCCACTCACGTGCCGGGCGGTGAACAACTCGACCGCGTCGCGCAGTGAGAGGTCCGGATCGAGCGTGACTACGTCACGGGTCATCAGATCCCGCACCGTGAGCATATTGCCTCCTCGATGGATACCTGCCGAAGGATCGCCGCCGGCGCGTGAAGCCGCAGTGAAGCGGGCGTTAGTTCCTACGGAGCCGGCTCGCCGATCGGGATCAGGTACACGACTTCGCGATCGGAGGGGAGATCGAGGACTTCGCGTATCCGCGCGTCGTCGAACGCACCGATCGGCACGGCGCCGAAGCCCATGGCCGTGGCCTCGAGCAGGAGATTCTGGGCCGCGTGGCCGGCTTCGAGGTGCACGTACCGCTGTCCGCGGCGGCCGTACTCGGCGGCGGTGCGCTCGGGCCGCGCGGCCACGACGAATACCGCCGGACTCTGTCCGACGGCTTCTTGCGACAGCGCCGCCCACTGGAGCGCCGCCCGCAGGTCGTCGTCGGCGCGGCGCACCAGCCGATGATGGGGCGGGTCATATGCATAACAACCGCTCGGCGTCGCGACGTACAGATCGAGCGGGTAACGGGCCCCGGCGGAGGGGGCCGTCCGATGGCCCTGCGCGTCGGTGATGCCCTGGGCCGCCCAGCAGAGCTTCAACACTGCGTCGTCCGAGAGCGCGCGGTCCGAGAAGAGGCGCACCGACCGGCGCCGGCTGAGCGTGTCCTCCAAGGTCTGATGCTCCGCGACGGCGGAACCGTCGACTGGCCACATCTTCATTCTCGATGCCCCTTTCGGGGAGCGGTGGAAGCGCAGTGTAGCACGCCGGCCACGAAATTGTCGTGAATCGCCGGTGAAGCCCGACGCGCGGCATGAGTGACGCTTCACCCTTACTTTCAGCCGCCGACAGGACCGAATCGGCAAGGTTGATTCGTGAAGACGCGTGCCGAACTCGCTCCGCCCGCCCTGTGCCGCCGCTTCGACCCGGCGGACATTCCGTTCGCCACGACGGCCAGCGGGCCGGCGACCGTGTCGATGGTCGGGCAGCCGCGGGCCGTAGCCGCGCTGCGGTTCGGGATCGGCATGGCGCGCGACGGCTACAACATCTTCGCGCTCGGAGCTCCGGGCACCGGCAAGCGCACCCTCGCGCTGCGGTCCCTCGAGGCCCACGCGGCCACGCGCGCCGTGCCTCCGGATCTCTGTTACGTCCACAACTTCGACGATTCACGCCGCCCTCGGCTGCTGCGTCTCCCGGCGGGCACCGGCGCCGGCCTGCGGCGCGCGATGGAGCGGCTGGTGGACGACCTGCGCGCGGCGATCGCCGGCGCTCTGGAGAGCGAGGATTATCAACGGCGGCGCCAGGCGCTCGAAGCCGAAATGAAAGCACGTCCCGGCCAGATGCTCGAGGGGATCCAGGCCCGCGCGCAACACGAGGGGCTCGACGTGGTCCAGACGCCCACGGGACTCAGCGTGGTCGCGACCCGGGACGGACAGGTGATCAGCGAGGCGGAGTTTCAGAAACTCCCGGAGGCCGAGCGGGGGGTGGTGAAGGGCAAGGTGGCAGCGCTCGAGACGGAGCTGGAGACCATGGTCCGCCAGATCCCGCGCTGGCTGCGGCAGCACCATGACCGGCTGCGCACGCTGCGGCGCGAAGTGACGGCGCTCGCCGCCGGCCACCTCGTGGACGAAGTGCGGAGGAGCTACGCCGCAGTCTCGGACGTCCTTGCGTATCTGGACGCCGTGCAGCAGGACGTGGTGGAGCACGCGACTGAGCTGATCGAGCCGGACGGCGCGCTCTCCGATACGTTGTCCCAGGCGTTGCCCCGCTCGTTCGGGCGCCCGGTCGCCGCTCGCCGCTACGTTGTCAACGTGATCGTCGATCAGGCGGGACGGACCGGGGCACCGGTCGTGCTGGAGGACAACCCCACCTACGACAACCTCATCGGCAGGATCGAGCACCTGTCGCAGTTCGGGGCGCTGGTCACCGACTTCACCCTGATCAAGGCCGGAGCGCTCCATCGCGCCAATGGCGGGTACCTGGTGCTCGACGCGCGCGATCTCCTGCGAGCGCCGTTTTCCTGGGACGCCCTGAAGCGCGTGCTGCGGTCGCGCCGATTGCGCATCGAATCGGCGGGCCAGTCCCTGAGCCTCGTGGATACCGTGTCGCTCGAGCCCGAGCCCGTCGCGCTCGACGTGCAGCTGGTCCTGCTGGGCGAGCCTTCGGTCTACTACCTCCTGTGCGCGCTGGACCCGGACTTCGCAGAGCTGTTCAAGGTCGCCGCCGATTTCGCCGACGAGGTGGACGCCGACGACGAGCATCGCCGGGAGTACGCGATGCTGATCGCCGCCCTGGTGCAGCAGGCGGGGCTGAAGCCGTTCGACCGCCGCGCAGTGGCCCGGGTGATGGAGCACAGTGCCCGGCTCGCGGGCCACCAGGAGAAGCTGTCGACGCGGCTCTCCGTGCTGGCCGACCTCCTCGCCGAGGCGGATCACTGGGCGGGTGAGGGCCGGGCGGATGTCGTGACCGCGACCCACGTCCAGCGGGCGATCGACCAGCAGCTGCATCGCACCGACCGTCTGCGTGACCGCGTGTACGAGGAAATCGCCCGCCGCACGGTGATGATCGATACCGAAGGGACTCGGGCGGGGCAGGTGAACGGGATCTCCGTCAGCGCGCTCGGCCCACTTGTGTTCGGCCGGCCTACGCGCATCACAGCCCGGGCCCGCATCGGGCGGGGTGACGTGGTGGACATCGAGCGGGAGGTGGAGCTGGGCGGACCGGTCCACTCCAAGGGCGTGTTGATCCTCGGCGCCTATCTGGGCGCGCGCTACAGCCCGAGCCGGCCGCTGTCGCTCTCGGCGAGTCTGGTGTTCGAGCAGTCCTACGCGCCCGTCGAGGGGGACAGCGCCTCAGCCGCCGAGCTGTTCGCGCTGCTTTCGGCCGTTGCGAATGTCCCGATTCGCCAATGCCTGGGCGTCACGGGCTCGGTGAACCAGCACGGCGAGATCCAGGCGGTCGGCGCGATCAACGAGAAGATCGAGGGATTCTTCGACATCTGCCGCGCGCGCGGGCTCACCGGCGAGCACGGCGTCGTCATCCCGGCGGCCAACGCTCAGCACCTGATGCTGCGCCAGGACGTGGTGGACGCGGTCGGTCGCGGCCTGTTCCACGTCTATCCGGTCGGGACGGTGGACGAAGCGATGGCGTTGCTCACCGGGCTGCCGGCGCTCGATCGCGACGCCTCGGGCGAGTTCCCCGAAGGCAGCCTCAATCACCTGATCGAGGCGCGGCTGGCCGAGTTCGCCGAGACGCTGCCGACGTTCAACGGGACGAGCTACAGCCCGGCCTGACCTCCGGGCGCGGCGACGCGGTCGGCGCTGGCCAGGTGGAGGCGCTCCTCATCCTCGGCGAGTTCCACGTCCAGCTCGGCGCAGCGGGTCCGGACGCGGTGCACGAACCACTCGCGCGCCGCACCGCGGGCGCGGCTCACCATGTTGTCGGCGATGTGCACGGGAACGATCTCCACCGATTCGACCGCCGGCGGGTGCGCGCGAACCAGAAACAGCGCCGAGAGGTCGTTGCGCAGGTGCGGGTCCGCGGCGTAATCGTCCACCAGGTCCCCGGTGTCGTACAGAATCGGACGGCCGTGGTGAAACTCCACTCCCTGGACGACGTGCGCGCTGTGCCCCCAGAAGACGTCGGCGCCCGCGTCGATCACGGCGCGCGCGAAGGCGCGGAACTCCTGGCTGGGCCAGGCGCGCATGTTCGGCCCCCAGTGAATGGAGAAGATCACGAAATCGGCTCGCTCCCGCGCCGCAGCGATCTGCCGCGCCACCTCGACAAAGTCCTCGGAGTGCAGGGAGACGGGCACGTAGTTCGTTCCAGGCGAGGTCGCAGTCGCGCGCCACTCCGCGGGATAGTCGGCGAACGCCAGCACGCTCACCCGCGCACCGTGGAGGACGAGGCGCGCGGGCTCGTGCGCATCCGCCCGGTCCATCCCGGCGCCAGCATGCGCGATGCCGGCGTCATCCAGCACGGCGAGGGTCTCCCGCAATCCCTCCCACCCAAAATCGGCGATGTGGTTGTTCGCCACCGAGACGAAGCCCACCCGCCCCGCCACGAGCGCGTCCACGGCGCCCGGGTCCGCGCGAAAGTAGAACGGCTTGTATCGGCCGTCGGACCAGCGCTCCGTCCGGCTGGTGAGCGCGCATTCGAGGTTCACGAGGACCAGATCGGCCGTATCGAGCATGGGGAGCAGGTCGCCCCAGGGATGCGCGGGGCGCCTGCGCCGGAGCGACTCGTCGACCCCGCGGCCCAGCATCACGTCCCCGCCAAAGATGAGGGTCAGCGGCTGTGTCATCGTTGCGACCTCGCGCTGAAGTCGGGCATGAAGGTCTCCGGCTACGCCGGCTCGCCCTCACCGACCGGCTCGTAGCCCGTCGCGAGGGCGGTGTTCCGGCCCTCTCCCCACAGCAGGTAGACCGGGCTCTCGTTGCGGAGCAGGTCCACGACCTGGGGGATGGCGGCGCGGTGGTAGTACAGAATGGCCCGGCCGTCGTGCCGCTCGGCGGGCGGCAGCGGCTCGCCGTCCGGAACGGCCAGCACCTGCGCGATGACCCGCGAATGCTCGTCGTACAGGAACAGCGCGATGTCGTTCCGCTCCCGCGACGAGAAGCAGTGGTAGGTGTACCTGATGACCTCGATCGTCTCGCCGTTCATGGTGGCCTCCCTCGAACATGCCTCCGGCAGGCTGCAGCGTAGCCCATCCCGGCTGAGACCAGTATGAAGCGGGCGTTAGGAGCTCTGGGCACGCGACGGCCTCATTCTCATTTCATGCCTTCCTGTGCGTTGGCCCGGTATCGTCTTCATGGGAAGCGGCAGGTCACAGCGCGTGGAGGCAGGATCATGGCGCACAAACAGATGCTGTTCCAGTCAGCCGCGCGGGAGAAGGTCCTGCGGGGCGCCACGGCCATGGCCGATGCGGTGCGGGTGACGCTCGGCCCGAAGTCGAAGTGCGTGCTCGTGGAGAAGAAATGGGGCGCGCCGCTGGTGTGCAACGACGGGGTCACCATCGCGAAGGAAGTGGACCTGAAGGATCCCGAGGAGAATCTCGGGGCCCAGGTGCTGCGGGAGGCGGCGACCCGCACGGGCGACGTCGTGGGCGACGGGACCACGACCGCCACGCTCCTGGCGCATACCATCTTCGCCGAGGGGCTGCGCAACGTGGCGGCCGGTGCGAGCGCCATCGACCTGAAACGCGGGCTCGACCGGGGTCTCAAGGTCGCCGTCGCGGCCCTGAAGCAGCTGTCCCGCCCGGTCCGCAGCCGCAAAGAGAAGGCTCAGGTGGCGGCGATTTCCGCGCACAACGATGCGGCCATCGGCGAGATGGTGGCCGATGCCGTGGAGAAGGTGGGCGCCGAGGGCGCGATCACGGTGGAGGAAGCGAAGGGAACCGAGACCGTGCTCGAGGTCGTGGGCGGGCTGCAGTTCGACCGCGGCTTCCTGTCGCCCTATTTCATCACCGATCCGGCCAAGATGGAAGCCGTGCTGGAGGACGCGATGGTCCTGCTGCACGAGCGGAAGATCACGAACATGAAGGACCTGCTTCCGCTGCTCGAGCAGGTGGCGAAGCTGAACCGGTCGCTGCTGATCGTGGCGGAGGACGTGGAAGGCGAAGCCCTCGCGACCCTGGTCGTGAACAAGCTGCGCGGCACGCTGGCGTCGGTGGCGGTGAAGGCCCCGGGCTTCGGCGATCGACGCAAGGCGATGCTCGAGGACATCGCGGTGCTGACGGGCGGGCGGCTGCTGGCCGAGGAGGTCGGCGTGAAGCTCGAGCACGTGACGCCGGAGGAGCTCGGCAAGGCGAAGCGCATCGTGGTGGACAAGGAGAATACGACGATCATCGGGGGAGGCGGCACCAAGGAGGCGATCGACGGGCGCTGCCACGATCTGCGCCGGCAGATCGAGCGCGCCACCTCGGACTACGACAAGGAGAAGCTGCAGGAGCGGCTCGCCAAGCTGGCGGGGGGCGTTGCGGTGATCCGGGTCGGTGCGCCGTCGGAGACGGAGCTCAAGAGTCGCAAGGAGGCGTTCGACGACGCCATCAGCGCCACCAAGGCAGCGATGGCGGAAGGTGTCGTGGCGGGAGGCGGGCTGGCGTTGTTGCGGGCCATTGCCGACGTCGAGCGGGAGGCCGAGGCATGCGCGGGTGACGAGCGCACCGGAGTCCTGATTTTGCGGCGGGCGCTCGAGGTTCCGACGCGGCAGATCGCGGCCAACTCGGGCGTTGACGGAGGCGTGGTGGTGGATCGCATGCGCGCGGGCGCGGACAACTTCGGCTTCGACGCCGCCCGCGGCCAATACTGCGATCTGGTCGAAGCCGGGATCATCGACCCCACGAAGGTAGTCCGTGTGGCGCTGGAGAACGCGGTGTCGGTGGCGGGCGTGCTGCTGCTCACCGACGCGACCTTGACCGAGCTGCCGGAGCCAAAGCCGACAGCCGCCCCGGTGGGCGAGGAGTACTGATGGCCACGAAAGCTGCAGGGCGTCTGGCTTGGCCCGAGGCGGCGGCGCCGCCGGCGCAAGACGTCCGGATTCTCGCGGTCGTGCTCGACCATGCGCATGCGCGTCTGTTCCTCGTGGACGACGCTCACGCCGTCGAGCTCCCGTGTCTGGTATCGCCGCGGATGCGTGGCGGCAAGTTCCACACCGACCGGCAGGGCGCCCCCGGGTGGAATGAAGGCGCCTTCCACGGCCGCCGCCGGGAAGAGGAGCGCCGCCATTATGCGGGCGTCGCTCGGCGGATCGCGGTGCTGCTGCGCGCGCACGGCGCGCAGGGAATCGTGCTCGCCGGCACGCACGAAGTGGTGGCGGCGGTGGAGCACGTCCTCCCGCCGCGTCTCGCCCGGCTGGTGGTCGGCACGGCCCGGCTCAACCCGGGCGAGCTCACGGCCGCCCAGATCCTGACCGCCGTCCGCGCCGTCCGCCATGCCGACGGTCGTGCTTCGCAGGAGCAGGTGGTGAATGCCGCAGTGGAGGGGTTGGGCACCGGGCGCGCCGTCGACGGTCTCCGGGCGGTGCTCCAGGCGATCGCGCGGGGCCAGGTGCAGACGCTGCTCGTGGGCCGCGGCGCGGGTCCGCCGGGATACCGGTGTCTCCCGTCGCGGCGACTCGTCCGGAACAAGGTGGAGGCGGAGAGCGAGGCGGTCGTCCGGGTCCCCGATCTCATCGTCGCGGCCATCGGGGAAGTCTCGCAGCACGGCGGGACAGTCGCGGAAATCCGGGACCCCAAGCTGGCAGCCCGCTTCGACGGCATCGCGGCGTTGTTGCGCTACGCGTAGGCGGCAGCAGGACGCCCGAGCGATGGTGTGCGCATGTTCGTCGTGATACGACGGCATCCACTCGCCTCGTACTTCATCATCGCCTGCGCCATCAGCTGGCTGGCGGTGGCTCCCCTCATCGCCGCCGGCCTGAGCATGTTCGACCTCGGGTTGTCGCCGTCATGGCATGCGCTCGGCGCGCTGGGGCCCGTGACCGCAGCGGTCGTGGTCACGGGGGTCATCGGCGGTCGAGCCGGGCTGGCCGAGTTCTGGGGCCGCCTGGTTCGCTGGCGCGCGGGTGTCGTATGGTGGTTGTTGGCGCTGAGCCCTGTGGCACTGTGTGCACTGGCGCTGGGTGCGCTGCGAATTGCCGGCGCGCCGCTAGCCGGGGCGGGCGCGTTGCGGCACGCGTTCGCGGACCCGGCCTGGATCGGCGGCATGTTCCTGGCCTCGCTCGCGTACGGCCTCGGGGAGGAGCCGGGATGGCGTGGATTTGCCCTGCCGCGACTGCAGTATGGTCGCACGGCGCTCCGTGCGACGCTGCTCCTGGGCGTCGGGTGGGGGCTGTGGCACGTGCCGTATTTCTTCTATCGCTATCACCTGCACGGTGTCGGCGAGTACGTCGGGTTCTACCTCGGCCTGTTGGCGGGGGCGCTGTGGCTCACGTTCCTGTACAACAGCTCGGGTGGCAGTACGTTGATCGTCGTAGTGTGGCACCTGGTCTGGAACGCGGTCGCGCTGGCTGCGGCCGTCGTCTCGCCCGCGCTCGTCGCCGTCACGAGCGCGCTCATCATGGTGAGCGGAGTCGTGGCGCTCCTGGTGGGCGGCGCGCGGCACCTGTCGTGGACCGAGTCACACATCGTTCCTTCACCCACACCGGCCTAGAGGAGGTTTCCCATGGCGGTCGCCAAGGTC
>DATGDE010000199.1:0-5134 GCA_035311125.1 Gemmatimonadales bacterium | reverse complement strand
CGGCGTCCGGGTCGCCGGACGGGGCCGCCTCGACAGCGAGCGCGACCCCGTGACCCACTCCTGGAGCGCCTCCGTCAACGACGAAGGCATTCTGAGCGACCGGGTGGTGGACGGCATCGTCGACGCCGCGGCCGATACGATGATCGACACCTTGCCGCTGTGCAGCGCGACCGTGAACGGGCAGATCGTGAGCCGCTTCTTCGGGGACCCGCGCTCGCGCTGCGGCCGTCACAACGGCGCCGTGGATACCGAGGACCAGGACGGCGACGGTCAGCTGGACGTCGCGGTCGGCGCGAAGACCCAGGAGGACTTCATTCGCTTCGTGTTCCCGATCGGCGATGAGCGCTTCTTCGTGCGCGATGGCGGCATGGTGCAGGCCCCGGTCAGTCAGGGTGGCGGTGCGTCCGGCTGGCGTCTGTACCGCATCCCGTTCCGTACCGACACGCTGCAAATCGGCGCGCCGAACCTCCGGCAGGTGCAGACGCTGCGCATCACGGTGCTCGCGCCGGAAACGGCGCCTCCCGGCGCCCCCGACCCCCAGATCTTCTTCGCGCTGTCGCGCGTGCGGCTCGTGGGCGCGACCTGGCTCAAGCGGGCTGGCACGCCGGTGGCGGGCCTGGGGGGTGAGCGCGCCACGGGGTTGGGCGAAGTGGTGGCATCGGTCGTCAGCACCGAGAACCGGGACCTGGGCTACGTCCCGCCGCCCGGCGTGGTGAACCAGGCGGCGCGCCAGGACCAGAACTTCCAGGTGGGGACGACCCAGATCAACGAGCAGTCGCTGCGGGTCCTGGCGACCGGACTCGAGACCGGACAGCGCGCCGAGGCGTTCACACGATTCGGCGCCGAGGGCGACAAGAACTTCCTCAAGTACCGCCAGCTCCGCGTGTGGGCGCGGGGGCGCGGGCCGGGCTGGGAGGACGGCGATCTCGAGTTCTTCTTCAAGGTGGGGAAGGACGCCGACAACTTCTATTTCTATCATGCGCCGGCGCGCACCAGCTCGTGGGAGCCGGAGGTGGTGATCGCGCTGGACCGCTGGGTGGCGCTGCGGGCGCACATCCAGCAGGCGTGGCTCGGCGGCGACCCGCCGCACGTCTATCCCGGCTGCCCCGACAGCACGCTCGTGCCGAACGACACCGCCTACGTGATGTGCGACGGGGCCTACATCGCCCACGTGAAGGACCCGGGCGGCGCACCCCCGAACCTGGCGGCGGTCCAGGAGATCGCCGCGGGGATCTGGCGCGTACGCTCCGCCACGTTCATCGACCAGGCCGAGCTGTGGGTCGACGACATCCGCCTCTCCGACGTCGTCCAGAACGCCGGCCACGCGGCGGCGCTGGACATCGCCCTCACCGCGGGGAATCTGGCCGACCTGAGTCTCGATGTGTCGCGTCGTGACGGGAATTTTCGCCAGCTGGGCGAGGATCCGAGCTACCAGACGAGCCAGGCGTACAGCTTCGTGACGACGCTCCACCTCGAGCGCCTGCTGCCGCCTCAATGGGGGCTCGCCGCCCCCTTCCAGTTGCGCTACGCCTCGCTGTCGAGCGAGCCGATCTTCCTCGCCGGCACGGACCTGCGGGGCGACGCGCTCAGCGGCCTGCGCACCCCCCTCACGCAGGCGCGCAGCTTCGCGTTCTCGCTGCGGCGCGTGCGTCGTGCCGCCGCCGGCCCGGCGCGCTGGCTCGCCGACCCGCTGTCGCTCACCGCCTCCTATACTTCCGGAAGCGACCGCGCCAGCCTGTCCGCCGCGACGGCGCACAGCTTCGCCGTCTCCGTCGACTACGGCCTGCAGCCCAGGGGGACGACGATTCCGGCAGCGCCCCGCTTTCTCGTCACGCTGGTCCGCAAGCTGCCGCCCTTCATCGGCAAGAGCGGCTTCGCCGACGGCCTCGAACGGTCGCGCCTGCGCCTCAATCCCACCTCTATCCGGCTGCGCTCCACCCTGTCGGGCGGCGACGCGAGTCAGACGGTCTTCCGGATCCCGGTGGTCGACTCGGGCGATCGCAATCTCACGCCGGCGCGCTCGCTCACGCGGGTGTGGCGCAACACTGCATCGCTCGACCTGCTGCCGCTGTCCAACGTGCAGCTGCGCGGCGACCTGGCCTCCACCCGGGACCTGCGCGACTATGGTGATTCCTCCAGCATTGCGCGCGTCGCCCGTCTGGCGCGCAAGTCCCTGCTGGGTCTCGACGTCGGCATGGAGACGCAACGAACCATCGGGACGTTCTATGGCGTCACCCCGCGGTTCATGCCCTGGCTCAGTCCCCGCGTCTCGCTGACGACGGGTTTCTCCCTCACGCGCGACGCCAACGGACGCTCCCCGGTCCGCACCGACGGCGATTCCGGCGCGTTCCGCCTGCCGACGGCGTTCAGCAACTCGCAGCGGGCGGAACTCGGGACCCAGCTGGATCTCGGCCGGCTCGGACGCGGTATCTTCGGCGACTCCTCGGCCGTCGCGCGGGCGCTGGGGGCACTGTCGGCACTCGACCTGGGATACAACCGCGACCGCATCTCGAACTACAGCAACCTCGCCGCGGCGCCGTCCCTCGGCTACCAGCTGGGACTCGTCGGGCTCGGCGCGTTCCTCTCCCAGCACGACGTCCCCGCCACCGGAGCGACGGACAACACCACCAAGCGCGCGGCGGGCACGGTGAGCCTGCCGCTCGGCCTCCGCATGACGGGCCTGTACCAGCTCACCCGCGGCACCTCCTGGCTGCTGCGATTCACCGGCCAGGTGCAGACCAGGACCTTCAGCCGCGAGTGGCCCTCGGGCATCCTCACGTGGACGTTCTCCCCGCCGCGGGCGACGATCGGGCGCGTGCTCTCCGGTCTCACGGCGCAGCTCGGCGTGCGCTACCGGCAGACCCAAAACGACCAGCCCGCGTTCGGCGGCGGCCAGACGGCCACCACCAAGTCGGACGAGCGGACCATCGCGCCCGGCGTCACGGCGTCATGGGTACACGGCGTGCTTACATCCTTCGATGGGACGCGGCTGCGAACCGAGCAGCTGACGGCGGGGAACACCTTCCGCAATACCCGGACTCAGCAGAATACGAGCGTCGCCTTCGCGTGGCGGCCCCCCGCTGCGTTGCTGCGGCTCAAGTCCGACATCCGTACCACCGCTCGGTATTCCTACACCAGGAACGCGACGTGCCTGGTCTCATCCGGTCAGCGCCTGTGCACGCCCTACGTGGACAGCCGGCAGACCAACGCCCAGCTCACGCTCGACACCAGTTTCCCACCTTCTCTCAGCGCGGGGTTCCAGATGGCCTACGTCCTCGATGATGAACGGCAGATCAATCGCCGGATCGCGCAGCTCGTGCTCACGGCCTTCCTGCAGCTGAACACCAGCGTAGGGCAGGTACGATGAGCGGCGGGAGGGCCGTGCGCGTGCGCCTCTGCGCGGCGCTGGCCGGCGCGCTCCTGGCGGCGTGCGGCGCCCGGGGCAAGCCTGCCGTCCGCGAGTTCGACGGTGCCCGGGCGTTCACCTACCTGGAACAGCAGGTCCGGTTCGGGCCCCGCATCCCGGGCAGCGCCGCACATGATTCCACCGGCGACTGGATCCTGGCGCGGCTGCGCGAGCGCGCCGATACCGTGATCGTGCAGGACATCTCGCATCGCACCGCCGCCGGACAGACCATCCACATGCGCAACTTCCTGGCGCGCTTCCGCCCCTCCCAGGCCGAGCGGGTCTTGTACCTGGCGCATTGGGATACGCGACCCCGGGCTGACCAGAGCCCCAACCTCGCCGCCCAGCGGCAGCCCGTGTTGGGTGCCAATGACGGCGCGTCGGGGGTGGCGGTGCTGCTGGGAGCGGCCGATGCCTTCAAGGCGAAGCCACCCGCCGTGGGCGTCGACCTGTTGTTCGTGGACGGGGAGGACTATGGGGATTTCGCCGATTCGACCGCCGTCCTCATCGGCTCGCGCTGGTTCGCCGCCCATCAACCGGAAGGGTATCCGCCGCTCTTCGCCGTGCTGTTCGACATGGTGGGCGACCGGGATCTCCATCTGCCCTTCGAGCAGAACTCGCAGGGCTTCGCGCCCGAGGTGGTGGACCGTGTCTGGTCGGTGGCCGACTCGCTCGGGTACGGCAGCGTGTTCGTGCGCGAGCCGGGACCCAGCCTGATCGACGATCATGTGGCGCTGCAGCGCGCGAACATCCACGCGATCGACGTGGTGGACTTCAGTTACGGACCGAACAACGGGTACTGGCACACGACGGAGGACACGCTCGACAAGGTCAGTGCGCAGTCGCTGCAGATCGTGGGAGACGTCGCCGTGGCGGTCGTGCGGGCAGTGGGGCAGTAACGCGGGAAGGTCCACTCTCGCGCATTTCCGATCCCGGTCGCGCTTTTCCGGTCCCACTGGGCGGCACAGCAGTGCCTAGTCTGGGAGATGGATGACAAACGGGCCGCATTGATGCTTGCCGGCCTCGCCCTCACCGGCGCCGGCGTCCGGTTCCTCCTGTCTCCCGCTCCCGACCGCGCTCCGGGCGACGTTCGCCTCGTGTCCAGCGACACGCCGCCGGCCTCGGCGCTGCGGGAGACGGCCCGCCGCGCCGCCCTGCTCGCGCGACCGCTGAGTCCCGGCGAGCGGGTGGACGTGGACCGGGCCGATGTGACCGAACTCACACGTTTGCCGCACGTCGGTCCGGCGCTCGCGCAGCGCATCGTCGCGTGGCGCGACAGCCACGGAGCGTTCGGGAGCATCGCCCGGCTGGACAGCGTCTCGGGAATCGGCCCCAAGCTGCTCGACGCCCTGCGGCCCTTTGTCACGTTTTCCGGCGCGCTGCCTTGACACTCCATCCTGTCCCAGTAGTTTAGTTCATTCAATTTCAACGAGTTGCGTACGAGCACCGCAGCACTCACCATCGACAAGCTGGGCGATATCCTGGTCCGCGACGGGCTGATCACGTTGGACCAGTTGAAGCGCGCCCTCGCCGAGCAGCGCAGCTCGGGGATGCGGCTCGGGTACACGCTGGTGAAGCTCGGTTTCATCGAAGAGACCGAGATCACCAAGATGCTGGCGCGGCAGTACCGGATGCCGGCGGTGGACCTGTCGCGCTTCGAGGTCGACCCGAAGATCCTCAAGCTGATCTCACCCGACATCGCGGCCAAGTACACGGTCCTGCCCCTCA
>DATGDE010000198.1:0-6302 GCA_035311125.1 Gemmatimonadales bacterium | reverse complement strand
GTAGAACGCATCGAGATGCTCGTAGGCGAAGCGCAGGACGCGGTGGATCCAGGGGCGCTGGGGCTCCTCCTTGTCCAGTCCGGCGAGCGGCGCCGCGCCGAGCGTGACGAGGCGCGCTCCCAATGTGCGCATCGCCACCATCGCCTCGTGGAACAACAGCTCGTTCACGCCGTTCGGGGCGTCGGGCAGACGCACGAAGTCCTGGAAGTACCAGCCGTCGCGCGCCCAGATCGGCACGGCGGCCAGGAATGCGACGATGCGCCCCGACGGCTCGCGCGCGACGAAGTAGCGCCGATCCTCCGGCCGCTCGAAGGGCGCCAGGGTCAAGAGGAACCCCAGTGGACGGGTTTCGTGCGTCCCCCTCCACGCCTCGGCCACCGCCCGCATCGCGGCGAGATCCTCGTCCCACCCCGGCTGCCCCAACCCCGTCTGCTCGACCCGAAGATCCTTGCGACGCGCCGCGTTGACCGCATGCCGCACGTTGGCCGCAGCCTTCCCGTCCAGCGACCAGCGCCCCGGCTCCCAGTACGGCTCTTCCCCCACCTTGACCCATCCCCAGCCGTCGGCCGCCAGCTCGTCGCGGACCTGCTCGCTGGCGCTCACCACCGCCACCGGCCCCGGCAGGGCGGACCGCAGCGCCGCGACCAGAGGCAGCAGGCGCCCCGGCGGCGCCACCGGATCACCGGCGACGACAGTGACGCGGCCGACCCGGGCGCAGGCCACCACTCCCTCCTCGCCGAAGTACAGCCGGCGGTGATAGGACAATCCCGCCTGGAAAGAATCGGCATTGCTGCCGTAGCGCTGCAGCACGGCGCGCACCTCGCCGGGCGAAGCCTCGCCCGGCGGCAAGTCAAGCGCCGGCCGCGTGTCGTGCGTCGACACCATGATGGCGACCTCGCAGATGAAGAACGACGAAGACGGTGAGCCACACGAGCAGCACGATCGCGATCATCGGCACCTCGTGATGCTTCGCGTCGTGAAACAGCCGCACCGCGACCTCCCCCGCGCCCCACCCGACCAGCCCGAACCCCGTCGCCCACAGCGCCGCCGACACGCCCACCCACGCCGCGTAGGACCCGAACGGAATCCCGGCGGCCCCGCAGGTGACGGGGAGCGTGAACCGCAGTCCGTAAGCGAACCGTACCGCGAGCGGCGCCCCCCGCGGGTGACGGCGAATGAAGGCCAGCGCCCGCCTGAACCGCGGCCGCTCGATCAGGCTCCGGGTGCGCCGCCCCAGCCCGTAGAGGATGAGATCGCCCGCATAGGTTCCGATCCCGCAGGAGAGAATCACCAACCACAACTCACCGTGACCGTGATGCGCCGCGAGGGCCCCGGCCACGGGAGCGGCCTCTTCCTGGAACATGACCGTCACGGCCAATCCGAAGTACAAAAGCAGCAAGCTCATACGACGGTGAAGTAGGGGATCCGCAAGCAGAAAGACCCTGAAGCGGGCATGAAAAGGCGCTCACGACGTGAGCACCAGCCGACCTCCCTTGGCATCATGATCCAACAGCTCCGCATAACGGCCCCACTCGACCACGGTGCGCAGCAGCGAGAGAGGCCGGGTGAAGGGAAAGCAGATCGTCAGATCCGCCAGCACCTCGTCGTCCTCGATCGCACCTCCGCCTTCGCGCAGCATCCCCAACACCCTGGCGAACAGGGGATGCTCGGCGATGCGCGCCCGCGCCGCCGCCCTGCGCTCCGTGGCGCCACCCGCTTCGACGGCACGGCCCGCGGCGGTGAGCGTCACCTCGTCTCCCGGGGTCGTCACCCAGCCCAGTTGCTCCGCGGCGTGCACCACCGCCGTCATGCGGTCGTAATCCACGCCGAGCCGGCCGGCCAGATCGAATACCCCGACGCTCCCGTCCGCCTGCCGCGCCAGCGAGTCGAGCAACCCCATCACCTCGGGAACGTGAACCCGCGGCAGCGGCACCAGTTTCGGGGTGACGCCGGGCTCGGGGCGCGCCGCCTCGGGCAGCAGGGTATCGGTCAGGATCGCGTGCAACCGATCCACCATCTGCGTGAACGCGGGCGACCGCGCCTCGCGCGGGTATGGCAGCGGGTTGTCCAGTATCTCGCGCACATGCCCCGGATTGGTCCCGAAGACCGCGATCCGCCCTGCCAGATAGACCGCCTCATCCACGCTGTGGGTAACAACCACGAGGCTGCTGACGCCGGTGGCCGGATCCCGCCACAGGTCCACCACCTGGGCGCGCAGGTTCTCGGCCGTCAAGGCGTCGAGCGCACCGAACGGCTCGTCCATGAAGAGGATCTCCGGCTGCACCGCCAGGGCCCGCGCGAAGCCGACGCGTTGCTTCATCCCGCCGGAGAGCTCGCGCGGATACGCACCCTGGAATCCCGTGAGGCCGACGAGATCGATCGCGCGCGAGGCCGCATGGTGGCGCTGCGCCGGCGCGACACCCCGGGCCGCCAGTCCCATATCCACGTTCTGGCGCACGGTGAGCCAGGGCAGCAGCGCGAACGACTGGAAGACCATGGCCGCCGAGGACAGGACGCCGTCCACCGGTACGCCCCGGTAGCACACCCTTCCGGCGGTGGGAGGAATCAGACCCGTGAGCAGTCGCAGCAGCGTGCTCTTCCCGCAGCCGGAGGGACCGACGAGTGCCACCACCTCGCGCTCCCGGATCGCCAGGCTCACCTCGCGCAGCGCCTCGAGCGCTGCTCCACCCGGCAGCGTGAAGCGCTGCGATACGCGGTCCGCCTCGAGCAGCACGGCGCCCGGCTCGCTGGGCGCGCTCATTGGGTCGTCCCGTACTTCGTTTGGGCCACATGCGCGATCCGTCGCCATACGAGACGGTTCCAGCCGACGACGATCACGCTCATCAGCGCCACGCCTCCGGCCAGCAGGGGGAAGTTCGCCTGCGCGGTGGCCTCGCTGATGAGGCTGCCCAGGCCTTCCGTTGTGCGCAGGGCCCCCCCGGCATGCAGGTATTCGGCGACGATCGACCCATTCCAGGCGCCGCCGGCGGCGGTGATCCATCCCGTCACGAGACCGGGAAACGCCGCGGGCAGGTACAGCGATCGCCAGCGCTGCGCACCCCGAACCCCGAACACCATCACCGCCTCGGTCAGCTGCGGCGGCGTCCCGGCCACGGCGGCGATGACGTTGAAGAGGATGTACCACTGTGATGATAGCACCAGCAGGACGACGGCAGCCGACCCGAGGCCCATGCCGATGGCCGCCAGACCGAGGACGACGATCGGAAACAGCATCGGCGCCGGGAACGAAGCGACGATCTGGATGACCGGCTGGCACAGCCGCGCGAGCCGCGGCGATCGCCCGATGAGGATACCGGCCGGAAGGGCCCAGGCCGTTCCCAGGACCAGCGCGCCGATCACGCGCGCGAACGTGTAAGCGGCCGCCCGGAGGATGGCCAGCCAATCGGCCGGCGCCAGCGCCGTCATCAGGCGGGCCAGCCGCCACGATCCCCACGCCGCGCCGGCCGCGAGCCCGGCGACGAGGAGGACGACCAATCCCTTGCGAATCGCGACTCCAGCGGGGCGAACGGACGTCCCGGCGAGCGGCGCCATGCGGAACGGCATATGGATCGGCCGGGTGACGCGGCGGGCCGTCGTGATGGCGAGCCTGCGGATCTCGCGCGCCCGGCGGCGCCAGCGTGAGCGCCGCAGCAGCTCGACCAGCCAGTTGGTCGCGGGCAGCTCACCGCTCGAATCGTCCAGACGGAAGCGTTCGGTCCACACGACGAGCGGACGCCAGAAGAGGCGGTCCACCGCGACAATCATCACGATCATCGCGAGAATCGCGAGCGTCATCGCCCCGCGGTCGCCCCGCTCCACCGCGACGCTCATGTACGAGCCGACGCCGGGCAACCGGAAGTCGTGGTTGCCGAGCCGGAACGCCTCGTTCACCATCAGAAAGAACCACCCGCCGGCCATCGACAGCATGCCGTTCCAGACGAGCCCCTGCATCGCGGCCGGCACCTCGAGGCGGCGGAACACCTGCCAGCGCCGCCAGCCGGCCAGCCGACACGCCTCGCGCATCGGCTCCGGCACGGTGACGAGGGACTGGTAGAAGCTGAGCGCCAGGTTCCAGGCCTGGGCCGTGAAGATCATGAGGATCGCCGCGAGCTCGAGACCGGTATTGCGTCCCGGGAACAGCGCGACCAGACCGAGTACGAGCCCCGGCAGAAATCCGAGCACGGGGATGGATTGCAGGATGTCGAGCAACGGCAGGAGCAGCCGCTCCGCCGCGCGCGAGGAAGCGGCCGCGAGCCCGAACCCGAAAGCAAAGAGATAGGAGATGAGGAGCGCCGCCACGCCGCGAATCAGGGAGTACAGGACGTACCGCGGCAGGGCCGCCGGAGCGAGGTCGATCCGGATGGCGGGGATGTAGGGAGCCCGGAACTCGGCCGCGAAGCTCACGATCGCCGCGACCGCCGCGCCGACGAGGCCGAGGACGACGAGGTCGGCGAGGCGGAGCGGACGGCGCTCCGACGGTAGGCTCACGCTATCTTGCGGCTCCATGATCGTCCACGTCAACGCGGTGGATCTGTTCACCCGACAGACGGGTACGGGGCCGCTCGTCGTCGTGCTGCACGGCGGCCCGGGTGCCCACCACGATTATCTCCTCCCCCAATTCGATCGTCTTGCCCGCGGTCGGACACTGTTCTACTATGACCAGCGCGGCGGCGGCAAGTCACCTGTGGCGCGGGAGGTCCCCGTGGGGTGGCGCGAGCAGGTGGCCGATCTCGACGCGCTGCGCACCCACCTGAAGATCGGGCGCCTGACGCTGTGCGGCTATTCCTGGGGCGGCCTGCTGGCGGTCCTCTACCTGCTCGAGCATCCCGACCGGGTGGAGCGACTGGCGCTCGTGTCCCCGGCGTCGATCACCGCCGCGTACCGTGCCGAGTTCGAGCGCCGGTTCGCCGAGCGGATGAGCGCCCCGGGGATCGTGCAGGCGCGCGAGGCATTGCGCGCGGGCGACCTGCGACAGCGTGATCCGGCCGCCTACCAGCGTCAGGCGTTCGCGCTGTCGGTCGCCGGGTACTTTCGCGATCCCGCCGAGGCGCGTCATCTCACGCCGTTTCGCGTCACCGCGCGCACCCAGGAGGCGGTCTGGTCGAGCCTGGGGGAGTTCGATCTCCGTCCGCGGCTGCGCGATCTCGCTTCCCGCACCCCCCTCCCGCCTTCCCTCGTCCTCCACGGCACCTTCGATCCCATCCCGATCGAAGGCTCCCGCGAGCTGGCCGGCCTACTGCGGGCGGAGCTGATCGAGCTGCCGGTGGGGCATTGCCCGCACGTCGAAGCGACGGAGGAGTTCGTGGCCGCGCTGGACGCATTTCTCCCGAAGGCTCAGTGATTCTTACGCAACTGTTCCCGTACCAATGTCTCAGTGACGCCGACGCCAGCCAAGAGTTCTCCCGCGACACCTGGCACCCGGAGCAACCCGAGCAGCAGGTGGCTGCTGGCGACGGAGTCGTGCCCTAACGACAACGCCTCCTCCACGGCGAACCAGATTGCCCGTTTTGCATTCGTGCTGTAGGGAAGGTCCAGCCGTCTTCCGCGGGCAGGGACCTTCCTCGCTTCGTTCAGCAGCTCAGCGATTCGATCAATAGACACCCCGAGAGATCGGAGCACGGAGACCGCTTCGTCGTCTTCCCGAATCAGCGCGTTGAGCAGGTGCTCCGTGTCGATGGCATCATGGTGGAACGCCGACGCACTGTCGCGCGCCAGCATCAGGACCGTGTTGGCCCCTGGTCCCAGCGCGTACGCGAGCTCCGGATACACGGGCCCAGTCGCGGAGAGGCCAGACGCTTCGCTCCCGAGCAACCGTAGCACCTCCGCTCGCGCGAGCTCCAGCGTCACGCCCGCGCGGTTCAACACCTGCGCTGCGACGCCCTTCTCCTCACGGAGCAGAGCGAGGAGCAGATGCTCCGAGCCGACGTACGAGTGATCCATAACGCGAGCCTCGCTCATGGCGAGCTCGAGGACTTTCTTCGCCCTTGAGGTGTACGGCACCTCGAGGTCCCTGGACGGTGCGGCCCTGCCCTTCTTCGTGGCCGCCTCCACATCCCGACTCATTTCTGTGGTGTCGACGTTGAGGTTGGCGAGGACCGCCATCGCGACCCCCTCACCCTCCCTGATCACGGCGAGCAGGATGTGCTCGGTCCCCACCGACTCGTGGCTCAGGCGGGTAGCCTCCTCCCGCGCTATCTGCAGCACCTTCCGCACCCGATCGGTGAAGTTGTAGCCGCTCATTGTCATCGGAAGATAGTATTCCCTCGCAGCACCCTTCCCCCTTCCCTCTTCCCCCGTCCCCC
>DATGDE010000197.1:0-2393 GCA_035311125.1 Gemmatimonadales bacterium | reverse complement strand
CGGTCCTGCTAGCGGTGTTCCTGAGCTCCGTCACCGATCTGTTGAGCGGGCGTCTCGGCATCAGCCGCGGGCTGGGCCTGACCTTCGCCGCCGTCGGGACCACCGCCGCCGTCGTCGGTCTCGGCGCGCTGTTCGTGCCGCCGGTGGTGCAACAGACGCGGGCACTGATCACCGGTCTCCCGCTGACGCTCGCGTCCCTGCAGGCGGCGCTGGTGCGGCTCGGCGAGCAGTACCCGGTCTTCAAGGACAGCGCCATCGGGGACCCCCAGTCCGGTCTCGTCGCGGGCGTGCTTGGAGACGTCACCGACTACCTGCGCGGGGCGATCGTTCCCTATCTGCGCGTGGGTGGCCGCCTGCTGCTCGAGACGGCCGCCGTCGTCGTGATGGCGGTCTACTTCGCCCATCAGCCGCTGCTGTATCGCGACGGCCTGCTCAACCTCGTGAGCCCCCGACAACGCCCGCTCGCGGGCCGGATCGTCGTCGACATGGCGGCCACGCTGCGGGCCTGGGTGACGGGGCAAATCCTCGCCATGGTGGTCTTCGCCGCCCTGACCGCCGTGGGGCTGTGGGCGCTGGGCGTCCCTTATTGGCTGGCCTTCGGGCTGTTCACCGGCGTCGCCGCCCTGGTCCCGTTCTTCGGAACCATCGTGTCGACCGTCCTGCCGGCGCTGTTCGTCGTAGGCCCCGGCACCAGCTCGCTCCACGTCCTGGCGGTGCTCGCGCTCGGCGTGGGGGTACACGTCGTGGGCTCGAACCTGATTGTGCCCTGGATCATGGCCCGCTCGGTCGCCGTACCACCCGCCCTCACCATCGCCAGCGTGCTCGCGATGGGCACGTTGTTGGGTCCCGTCGGACTGGTCGTGGCCGTGCCGATCGTGGCGTTGGCCCTGGTGCTCGTCCGCCACGTGCTGCACGGCGAGCTGTACGGAGAAGGAGCGACCTTCCGGTCGGCGGGGCTGCGCGCCAGCCGCGGCCGTATGCCCCCCACACTCACCTCCACTCCATGACGGCCCCGACCGAGCACCGCTTCCTGATCCTGGCCGACGGTCAGTTCGGCCCCATGACATCGAAGACCGCGAACTCCTGCGTGCGTTATTTCCCCGAGCGCATCGTGGGCGTGTTCGACCGCACGCAGGCCGGCAGAACCGTCCAGGACGTACTCGGATTCGGCGGCGCGATCCCGGTCGTGGGTGACTTCGCCGAGGGGCTGTCGCTCGGCGGCGGCGCCACCGCGGTGCTCGTGGGCATCGCCCCGGCCGGCGGCCAGCTGCCCGACGAATGGCGCGGCTGGCTCAAGCTGGCCATCGAGCGGAAGCTCGAAGTCTGGAGCGGGCTGCACACCTTCATCTCCGACGATCCAGAGCTCGGTGCGCTGGCGCGCCGCCTCGGCGCGCGGATTCTCGACGCCCGCAAGCCGCCGTCACATCTGCCGATCGCGGACGGACGCGCCGCGGAGGTGGACGCCTACGTCGTGCAGGCCGTCGGCTCCGACTGCAACGTCGGCAAGATGACCGCCATGCTCGAGGTCCGGAACGCGCTGCACCGTCAGGGACGCAACGCGCGCTTCGTCGCGACCGGGCAGACGGGCATATTCATCGAAGGCTGGGGAACGGCGGTGGACGCCGTCGTGGCCGACTTCATCGCCGGCGCCGCGGAGGACCTGGTGCTCACGGCCGCGCGGGACGCCGAGATCGTGCTCGTCGAGGGGCAGGGGAGCCTGATTCATCCCGGCTACTCGGGCGTCACCCTGGGCCTGTTGCACGGCGCGATGCCGCGCGGCCTGGTCCTCTGTCACCAGGCCTCGCGCGAGTTCATCGGCGATTACCACGGCCGGGAGCCGTGGGTGAAGATCCCACCGCTCAACGATCTCATCCGGATCTACGAGGACGCCGCGCGCCCGGTATTTCCCACCCGGGTCCTCGGTATTTGTCTGAACACCTACGACCTGGACGACCCCGCGGCGCGCCGCGCCATCGCGACTGCCGCCGCGGAAACCGGCCTTCCAGTGGCCGACCCGGTGCGCTTCGATCCAGCTCCCCTGGCGGACGCGATCGTCCGGGCGGCCGACGAGCGACGGCTGGGGCGCTGATCGGCGTTCGTTCGATCCCGCTCGCAATCATTCGGTAGCACTCCGACACGACCGGCGTCGCATGTTCGGTCGTGGACTTCCTCCGCGGCGTCCGGGCCGACTGGCCCTTGCTGCGCATCCGCCTGCTGCGCACTCGTCTGGGCCTGTGGCTCGTGCTCGTGGTGGCGGCATTGCTCTGGCTCGGGCGCGCCGCCCCGACGGTCGATCCGGTCACCGTCATGCTCCAGGCGGGCGCGCTTGGCGCTGTCCTTTGCGTGGGCTATCTCGCGGGCTCGGGCTCCGACCGGGCAGCGCTCTTGCTCCC
>DATGDE010000196.1:0-2326 GCA_035311125.1 Gemmatimonadales bacterium | reverse complement strand
CCAGCCGCCGTTCCTCGGCGGGATCCTTGATCAGTGGGAGCTTTTGGATGTCTTGGAGGTACTGGTCAAAGGCGCCGGAGGGCGTGGCTTTGAAGAAGGATTTGGACTTTCCAGTCGACGCACGGGCCATGCGCTGGACTCCATAGCAGGGCATACGCGTTCTAGCCGGAGACGGCGCAACTGACCGCCTAGAGTGACCTGAAAGCGGGCACAATATAGGAACGCCCGTTCAGCCGTGCAAATCCTCCGAGTTTTCCACATCACAAATTGTTGTAGTGTGAGCGGCTGCATGATTTGTCCACTATCCACATGCCGTGTGGATAGTGTCCAGAGTGCAAATCATGTTGGCAAGTTGTTGAAACTGTGTCGCGTGGTTCTAAGTGCCGTGCTGACAGGCGATTAACGAGCCAGTTCGCGCTCACCCTGGAGCGTGTGGCGCAGCCGCGCATCAGAAACCGCAACGGTCCACTCGCCCTCGGTACTCGGTCCCAGCGCCCCGACTCGCGATGGCAACGCGAAGCGCAGCGCACCACCGCGCACCTTCTTGTCATGTCGCATCGCGTCGAGCAGCGCAGCGACGTCCGCCGCTTCGGAAATCGCCACCGGCAGTCCGTGCCGCTCGAGCGCCGCCGCGATCCGTCGCGCCGTGCCCTGCTCGGCGACTCCCATGGCCTCGGCCAGCCGGGCCTCCACCACCATCCCGATCGCCACCGCTTCGCCGTGCAGCAGCGCGTAGCCGCTCGTCGCTTCGAGCGCGTGCCCGATCGTGTGGCCGAAATTCAACGCCGCCCGCGCTCCCGCTTCGCGCTCATCCGCCGTCACGATCTTCGCCTTGATCTCGACCGACCGGGCAACCACCCGCTCGACCGCTGCCGGGTCGCCACCCCCCGTCACCGGGACCGGGCACCGCTCCAACATCGCGAAGTACTCCGCGTCGGCGATCACGGCGTGCTTGATCGCCTCCGCCATTCCCGCCGCGAGCTGCGGCGCCGCGAGCGTTGCCAGGACGTCCGGATCGGCCGCGACGAGACGCGGCTGATGGAACGCGCCCAGCAGGTTCTTCCCCTGCGGCGTGTCGACGCCGGTCTTGCCACCGATCGAGGAGTCGATCATGGCGAGCAGCGTGGTCGGGACCTGCACCCAGGGAATGCCGCGGTGGTAGGTCGCGGCGACGAATCCCGCCAGGTCGCCGGTGACGCCGCCGCCCACGGCGAGCACCGCCCCGTCACGGCCGATGTGGGCCGCGAGCATCCGGTCGCACAGCGCGGTCCAGCTGTCGCGCGTCTTGTTCCATTCGCCGGCGGGAAACGTGAACAGCTCGGCCGGCAACCCTGCGGCGCGCAGCGTCGCCGTGACGCGCTCGCCGTACAGCTTCGCGACCTGGGAATCGCTGATCACGGCGTACGCGGCGGCGGGGCAGCGCTCGGCGAGAAGCGCCGGAAGCCGGTCCAGCAGGCCGCGCTCGATCAGGATGTCGTAGGACGCGTCCCGCGATTCCCGCAGCGGCACGGGAATGCTCACCACGGCAGATCGCCCGCTCCGGCGCGCGCGTTGGCCGCACGCGCGAGCACGAACAGCAGGTCCGAGAGCCGGTTCAGGTACTGCCGGATCGGGGTGGACACGGGAGCCTCGCGCGCCAGCCCCACCACCGCCCGCTCGGCGCGCCGGCACACGGTGCGCGCGACGTGGAAGGCGGCTCCCTTCGGCGAGCCGCCCGGGAGAATGAACGCCTTGAGCGGTGGCAGCGCGGCGTCGAGTCGGTCGATGGCCTGCTCGAGCGCGGTTACCTCGGCCGCGCCGAGCGGTGGGCCGCCCAGGGCCCGGGCCAGACGCGCCGGGTCGGGCGTCGCCAGCTCCGCGCCGATGGTGAACAGGTGGCGCTGGATCGCCTGCAGCAGCGGGTCTTCGAAGTCCGCCGGCTCGCTGGCGCGGGCGAGGCCCAACGAGGCGTTCAACTCGTCTACGTCGCCATATGCCGCCACGCGCCGGTGGTCCTTGGGGACCCGTTCGCCGCCGAAGAGGCCGGTCTCGCCTTCGTCACCGGTCTTGGTATAGATCTTCACCCGTGCCCCCCAGCCCCAGCCAGGGAGGAGTGAGCGGGGAGTGGTTGCTGACGATGCGCGGAAGAGATCCACCGCGTGCCGTCGGGAACCACTCCCCACTCCCCACTCCCAGATACTTGCATTACCGTTGCCCCATGCAGGACCCCAAAGATATCACCATCATCGGCGCCGGCCCGACCGGGTTGTTCGCCGCATTCTATGCCGGCATGCGGGGCGCGTCATGCCGGCTGATCGACAATCTGGACCAGGTGGGGGGGCAGCTC
>DATGDE010000195.1:0-16357 GCA_035311125.1 Gemmatimonadales bacterium | reverse complement strand
GAGAATCTCGAGCGTCACCGGCCCCGCGCCGGTCGCGTCGGCCTTCAGGTAGTAATAGATGTACGCGCCGTCCGCCGGGTTCTCCGCCTGCGGCTCGTCCTTCTGGTAGGGCGTGCCGTTGTCGTCGCCCTGGTCGACGTCGATGGCGTCGGCCGGCTTGAAGAGATGGGCGTCGGCCGCCACCACGGCGTCGTCGATCTGGCGGAGCGGGCTGATGTCGTCGATCACCCAGAAGCCGCGGCCGTGCGTCGCCACGATGAGGTCGTTCCCGTAGATCTGGAGATCGCGCATCGAGGTCACCGGCAGGTTGAGCTGCAGCGGCTGCCAGTGATCGCCGTCGTCGAACGACACGAACACGCCCCGCTCGGTGCCGGCGAAGAGCAATCCCCGGCGTGCGGGGTCCTCCTTCACCGTGTGCACGTAGACCCTGGCCGGCAAGCCGGTGGTGATGCGCTGCCACGTCTTGCCCTGATCGCGCGTGCGGTAGATGTAGGGCTCGAAGTCTTCCAGCTGATGGCGGTCCACACTGGCGAAGGCCGTGGCGACGTCGAAATGCGACGCCTCGAGCATCGTCACCCGGCTCCAGGGGCCGATCGCCGCCGGCGTCACGTTCAGCCAGGTCTTGCCTTCGTCGGGCGTGATCTGAATGACTCCGTCGTCGGTGCCGATCCACAGGAGCGACGCGCGGAGTGGCGACGGGGCGATCGTGTAGATCACGCCGCGTTGGCCGTTCTGGTCGGTGTCGGCTGCGGCCGCGGCGTCGAGGGTGGGCGGCACGCCGGGCGCGGGGCGCGTCAGGTCCGGGCTGATCTGCTTCCACGAGCGCGCGCCATCGGTCGACCTGAAGAGGAACTGGTCGGCGTAGTACAGCGCGTGTGGATCGGCCTGTGACACCACGAGCGGCTGGGTCCAGTCGCGACGCACCGGCTCCTTGTTGGCCGGCGCCGGCGCCGTGGTGCCCGGAATCATGCGGTTCTGCTCCAGGTCCCAACGACTCCCCGTCCCGCCATAGACGATCCCCGGGTGCAGCGGATCGCCGGCCGTGTACCCGCTCTCGCCGCCGGCACCGATCGGTTCCCAGTCGCGCGTCGAGATCTCGCCGAACTTGCCGCGCGAGCGCACCGCCACCGCGCCGCTGTCCTGCTGCGCCGCCGTCACCCAGTAGGGGAACCGGTAGTCCACCGAGAGGTGGTAGAGCTGTGCCGTAGGCTGGTTGAGCCACGAGCTCCAGGTGACCTCGCGCGGGTCTTCGGCCCTGGCGTTGCGCGTGATGACGCATCCCTGATCGCTCGCCACGATCATCGTGTTCGGATCGTCGGGAGAAACCCAGGCTTGGTGGTAGTCGTCGCCGCCCGGTGAGCCGCGCAGCGGGACCCAGGTCTGGCCGCCGTCGCTTGAGCGCGACACGGAGACGTTGGAGACGTACACCAGGTCGGGATCGCGCGGATCCACGACGACGTGCTCGAAGTACCAGCCACGTCCCCACAGCGCCGCGTCGGACGACAGGCGTGTCCAGGTGGCGCCGCCGTCATCCGAGCGGAAGAAGCCGCCCTGACGCGGGGTGGTGTCGCGCTGCGGCGGTCCGCCCGGAGTCGGGGTGGGCGGCGGCGGCGCGCCGGGCTCGGGGAGCAGGCAGTCCACCACGGCGTACACGCGCGCTGGCCGGGTCGGCGCCACGGCGATCCCCGTTCGCCCGATTCCCTCGGACGGCAGACCCTGAGTGAGCTGTTGCCAGGTGTCGCCGCCGTCGGTGGACTTGTAGATCCCGCCACCGGGTCCGTTGGTCGGCGGGTAGACGAACCAGGGCGGCCGCCGGGTATTCCACAGGCCGGCGTACAGTACCTGGGGATTGGCCGGGTCGATCACGACCTCGATGGCGCCGACGTTCTCGTTCTTGAACAGCACCTTCTGCCAGGTCCCGCCCCCGTCCTTCGAGCGGAACACGCCGCGCTCTGTGCTCGGTCCATAGTAGTGACCGATGGCGGCGACGAAGACGATGTCGGGATTCGTCGGATGCACGGCGATCTTGCCGATGTGCTGCGTGTCGTCCAGCCCGATGTGCGTCCACGTTCTGCCGGCGTCGGTCGACTTGTACATCCCGTTGCCGTAGCCGGTCGAATCGCGCAGCGTGGATTCGCCGCTCCCCACGTAGATCGTGTCCGGCGCGGACGGGGCCACGGCGAGCGCGCCGATGGAGGCGACGGGCTGTGCATCGAAGACCGGCTCCCACACGCGGCCCGCGTCGATCGTCTTCCACACGCCGCCGTTCACGTGGCCGAAGTAGAACTCGTTGGGCCGGCCGGGGACCCCGCACACCGCGTCGACGCGGCCGCCGCGGAACGGCCCGAGCAGCCGCCACTCGAGGCCCGAGAAGAGACTGTCGGGCACGGCGGCGTGGGAAGGGGACATCTCGAACGGCAGCCGCAGCCAGGGCGGGACGGCGAGCAGGGCGCCGCCCAAGCCGGTGCGAACCAGGAAGCTTCTTCTCGAGATCTCGGGTGTCGGGTCGGCCGGTGGGTGCGCGGTGGAGTCGGTCATGGGGCGTGTAAGATGTCCCCGCCACGCGACCTCGGCCAGCCTCCGGAAATCACAGCGCCGATTCGATCAGGTCGCTGAACTTCTTCAGGTCGATGTTGCCGCCGGAGATGATCGCCACGATCGGGCCCTGGCCGGCTTTTCCCGTCAACGCCGCCGCCACCGGCAGGGCCCCCGCGCCTTCCGCGATGACCCGTGCCTTTTCGGCCAGGAGCCGCAGCGCCCGCTTCGTTTCCTCCAGGGTGACGACGATGCTGCCGTCCACCACCGGCCTCAGGCGCTGCCACATCCGGGGGAAGAGGCTCTGGCCCCCGGCGCCGTCGACGAACGACGCGGTCCACTGCGTGAACACCTGCGGCGAGCCTTTGGCGAAGGAGAGCGCCGCGGGGGCCGCCGTCTCCGGCTCGGCCCCCCACACGCGAATCGTGGGCTTGAGCGCCTTCACTGCGCTGCCCACGCCCGTGATGAGCCCACCACCGCCGATGGCAGCGATGATTGCGGCGGCATCGGGCGCGTCTTCCAGGATCTCCAATCCCATCGTGGCGTGGCCGGCGATGAAGTTGTGGTCGTCGAATGGATGGACGAATGTCCCGGTGACGCCGGGGTACGACCGCTCCTCCAGCGCTTTCCACGCGACCTCGAACGGCACCAGGACCAGTGTGGCGCCGAGTGCCTTCATGCGCTCGAGCTTCGAGGCGGGCGCCGTCTCGATGGCGACGACGGTGCAGGGGACCCCTGCGGCGCGCGCCGCATAGGCGACGCCCTGGCCCGCGTTCCCCGCGCTGATCGTCCACACGCCGCGCTGGCGGTCGCTCTCCGACAACATGGCCACGGCGTTGACGGCGCCCCGCAGCTTGTAGGCGTTGATCGGCTGCAGGTTTTCGAGCTTGAGCCGGATGTCGGGATAGCCCGGGCCCAGCTCCAGGCGCACCAGCGGCGTGCGCACGATCGTCGCAGCGATTCGCGCGCGCGCTTCGTGGATCTCGGCCAGCGTGATGGGGCGGATGGCTTCGAGGGCCCGGGCCATCCGCGCTAGTCCTTGCTCGGCGGCGCCCGGCCCACCAGGATGGTGATATTGTCGGTGCCGCCGCGCTCGAGCGCCACGTCGCAGAGCGCGCGGCAGACCTGCTCGGCCGATGTCATCGCGCCCAGATGCTGCGCGATCTCCACGTCGGAGACGTGCTTCGTCAACCCATCGCTGCACAGCAGGATGACGCACCCCCGCCGGCTGATATCGAGCCGGGTCACCTCGGGCGTCGGCTCCGGCCCACCGATGGCGCTCGACAACACGTTGCTGAAGGGCGACGCGGCCATGCGCTCGGGCGGGAGTGCCCCGCGATCCACGAGGTCCTGCGCCATCGTTTGATCGCGGGTGATCTGCTTCAGGGCCCCGTCCCAGAAGTAGTAGCAGCGGCTGTCCCCCACCTGCATCACGTACAGCCACGGCCAGACGGCGATGGCCAAGGTGAGTGTCGTGGCCATGCTCTTCGACCGGGCTTCCGCCCGCACGGCCTCGTCCGCCTCCAGGGCCGCGGCGCGCAGCGCCTCGAGGAATTCCTCGTCGGCGGCGCCCACGGCGTGGTAGCAGCGCAAGGTCGAAGTCACGTACCGCGTGACCGCTTCGGTCGCGAGCTGGCTCGCTTCGCCGCCGGCCGATGTCCCGCCCACGCCGTCGGCCACAAGCAGAACGGTCGCGAGTCGCTGGCCCCGCAGCGGCAGCCGATCCGGATCGGGGAGGCTCGTCGCGTGGACCACCGCCAGCGGGTGCACGGTGCACAGCAGGAAATGATCCTGGTTCTCCTGACGCACCTTGCCCGGGTGCGTGAGGCCGAACAGATCGAGCTCGTCGTCCCGCGGCTTCGCCCCGGGCTGGGGCTGGATACGGGCGGTCTGCAGCTTGGTGCTGGTCACGCGTGGCTCCTCCCCCATGCCGCCGGAGCCAGCATGCCAGCTTCTCGGGGCGGCCGCAAGACGTCATCTTTGGGGCCCATGACTGCTCCCCTGCTGACGCCGGCCGTCGAGGATCGCTGGGACGCCGGCTCGCCCCCCGCGTCCGAGGCCGACGACCTCGATCAACTCGTCTACCTGTCCAACCTCATCGGACGGGAGCCGCGGCTGGTGCAGCCGGGGGGCGGGAATACGTCGGTGAAGATCGGCGAGGTGCTGCTGGTCAAGGGCAGCGGCACCGACCTCCGGACGATCGACCGCCGCGGCTTCACCCGCCTCTCGCTGCCGCGGCTCGCCGCGCTGCGGGACGTGGCAGCGATGAGCGATGCCGACATGATGCGCTTCATGGCGGGCTGCATGGTGGTCCCCGACGGCCCCGTGCCCAGTGTCGAGACGCCGCTGCATTCGCTCCTCCCGCACCGGGTGATCGCCCACACGCACGACGTCGCGACCATGAGCCTCACCAACGTGACCGACGCGGTGGCGGAGCGACTCGTGGCGGAGCTGCTCGATGGCGAGATCGTCTACGTTCCCTACGTGCGGCCGGGATTCCCGCTCGCGCACGCGCTGCGCAACCGGCTGGATCGGATTCCCGCCGGGGCGATCGGGATGGTGCTGGCGCACCACGGCCTGGTGGTGTGGGCCGAGGAGGTCCGGGAGTGTTACGCCCGTCTGGTTCGCGTCGTGCGGCGGATCGAAGCGCACTTCGAGGCCAGGCGTCGTGACCGTGAGGTGCTCGAGGTCCGGGGCGGGGGCGCCGCCCTGCCGTCGCGCGACGCGCGCGAGCGGTTCGCGGAGCAGGTGCTGCCGGCGGTGCGGGGGGCGCTCGGGGGGAAGGACGGACGTGTCATCCTGCACTTCGACGACGCGGCGCCGCTGCTGGCGACGCTGGGCGCGGAGCCGCTGCGCGGGCTCGTGGCCTCGGGGATGGCGACTCCGGAGCACATCCTGCGCGCCGGCCGGCAGCCGTTGTGGCTCGACCTCGATTGGAACGCGCCGCAGCGGGCGGCGGAGTCGGCGCGCCGGCGGATCGCCGAGCTGCGGACGGAATACGAAGCGTATCACGCGCGCCATGCTCCGCCCGGGACTCCGGCCATCGCCGACTGGGCGAAGGTCGTGCTCGTGCCGGGGCTCGGGATGGTGACGGCGGGGCGCGACCGCCGTGCGGCGGAGACCGCCAACCTCTGCTACCGCGCGGTGCTCGACACGATCGCGAACGCGGAAGCGATCGACCGTTTCACGTTTCTCTCCGAGGCGGACGTGTTCGAGTTCGAGCACTGGCCGCTGGAGCGGCGCAAGCTGGACGAGCAGGCGGCGCGCGACCACGCGACGCTGCTGGTGCCGGGCCAGATCGTCGTCGTGATCGGGGCCGCGAGCGGGATCGGCAGGGCCGCGGCTCGCCGCTTCGTCGAGCAAGGCGCGCACGTCGTCGTGGCCGATCTCGACCAGTCCGCGGCCGGCGAGGCGGCGACCGAGGCCGGGGCGGGTTACCCGGGCCGCGCGCTGGGACTCGCCGCCGACGTGCGCGACGACGCGAGCCTCGAGCGGCTGTTCCGGGAAACCATCCTGGCGTTCGGTGGCCTGGATTGCCTCTTCTATACGGCGGGGCAGCCGCCCCGCTTCGCCGGGCTTCCCGACGTCCGCCGCGAGGACCTGCAGCGGCAGCTCGACGTGCACTACCTTGGCGCCGTGCTGGCGATGGGGCGGGCGGCGGCGGTCATGCGGCGCCAGGGATCCGGCGGCGCGATCGTCGCCTCCGTATCGAAGGCCGCGCTGGCGCCGGGGCGCGAGGCCGTCGCGTACGGCGGCAGCAAGGCCGCCCTGTTGCAGGCGTTGCGCGTGGCGGCTCTCGAGCTGGGCGCGGACGGGATCCGGGTCAACGCGATCAACGCCGACCAGATCGACACGCCGCTCTTCCGGCGGTTCGTGGCGGAGCGCGCGGCCAGCCGGGGTGTCTCGGTCGAGCAGCAGCTGGAGGACTACCGGAGGCGCAATGCGATGGGCGTGTCGCTCATCCCGGCCGAGGCGGTCGCCGACATGGCTGTGCTGCTGGCGAGCGAGCGGTTTCGCTACACCACCGGGGACATTCTCACGGTGGATGGGGGGCTGCCCGAAGCGTTCCCCCGCTAGCTACGGCTTCCACGTTCCCTGCGCCACCGCCGGGACGAATCCCTCGAGCCCGTCGGGTGGGAAATCGAGCGTGCGTCCCTGCTCGGCGCTCTGATACGCGGTCATCAGCAGCTTCACGACCTCGAGCCCGTCGTCGAAGGTCAGTCGCGGTGGCTCCTTGCCCAGGAATGCACGGACGAAATGCCGGTCCTCGGCTTCGTACCCGTACGCGACCGGCTCGTCGGCCACCACGGGCATCAGCCCCTGCTCGGCATTCTGTTTCTCGACGAGATCCTCGCCGGTCTTGCCCTTCACCTCCCGGCTGAAGAAGAGTTTCAGTCCGGCGTCGAGCGTGTTCCACGACATGGAGTATTCCGGCCCCAGCAGCTCGGCGCTGAGGCGCAGGCCGGCGCCGACGAAGCTCCAGGATGTGGTCGCCTCTCCCAGCACCCGGTGTCCGTCCGCCGTCTCGAATTCCACGCTGAGGCTCGCGAAGTCTTCAGCGGGATGGCGCGTGTAGTCCACGTCCTTGCCCATCGCCTGCGTGAGCCGTTTGGCGTACTCGGGCCTGGTCCATTTGAGGCTGCCGATGCGGCCCGTCACCCGCACCGGCTCGACGGTCGAGAGGGGCTCTCCCGGTTTGGTGAGCAGGTGACGCACGACCAGGGCCGAATGGCACATCATGTCGTTCAGCACGCCGCCGCCCTGCAGGTCGCCGCGCCAGAACCACGGCATGTGGGGGCCGGCATGCTCCTCGGCCGCGCGGGCGAGGTAGGGACGGCCGGTCAGCGCCGCGCCGCGCGCCCACAGGATCGCCCGGCCGTGCTCCACCTGCGGCGCGAACACCTGGTTCTCGAGATAGCCGTTCTTCAGCTCGGCCCCCTTCACGAGCGCCGTGACACGGGTCGCTTCGGCCACGTTGCGGGCGAGCGGCTTCTCGCAGGCGATGCCGGCGAGCGCGCCTCGCCCGCGCTGCAGCGTATCGACGATCTCCTCGATGTTCTGGACGCGCGCGTAATTGGGGCCCGTGAGCCACAGCGCATCGATGTCCTGGTCGGCGACGAGATCGGCGAGCGAGGCGTACGGCTTGGCCGCGCCGACGTCGAGCCGGTGGGCCAGGGCCGCGGCCTCCTCGGCGTGGGCCCGGTTCGGGCTCCAGACGCCCAGCACGTCCGCGTCGCGCACCCCGCGGAACGCCTGCAGGTGGAATCGGGCGTTGAATCCGCTGCCGATGAAGCCGATGCCCAGCCGCTTCTGGCTCACGGGTAGCGTACTCCCAGCTTCTGCAGCTGCTCCGGCGGGCAGCCCTGCCAGTCCGCCACGAAACGGTTCCCCTGGTAGCGGATATCCGCGACGCCCATTTCGCTCGAGAAGAATCCCGCGGCTGTGAGGTCGCGGAACTTGTTGAAGAACTCCACGCCTTGGTGCAGACCGGCAGGAGCCTTGTCGGGCCAGGCGATGTCGTCCAGAACCTTGGTCCGCTGCGCCTGGTCTGCATCCGCGAACGAAGCGCTGCAGCGACGTCGCGTTTCGATGTCGAGCCACGCGAGTCCGCCGCGCATCCCCAGCTGCTGGTCGGGATACTCCGCCAAGATGAAATCCATGAACTCCGGCACCCCGGCGCTCACGGCGCCGGGAGAGCGCTCGTCCGCCGGCAGGACGAGGTCCGCTAGAATGAGGACCGTCTGCCATTCGTGCGTGGTGAAGAACTTCGGAGCATACGCCTGGCTCGGAGCGGCCCGGAGCTCGCGCACGAACCGGGCGCCGCGTTGCGCCGCTGCCGGGGTGAGGGGCAGGCTCCCGAGGAACGGGAGCGCCGACAGGAGCTCGACCGCCTCGCGACGTTCCATCAGAGCGCCCCTTTCTTCATCTGGTCGGTGATGTAGTCGCTCGTTCGCATGGACAGGGCGAGGATCGTCCAGGTCGGGTTCTTGTCCGCTTGCGACACGAACGGTCCACCGTCGGCGAGGAAGAGGTTCTTCACGTCCCAGGCCTGGCAGTTGGAGTTCACCACCGACGTCCGGGCATCGGCGCCCATGCGCGCCCCGCCGAGCTCGTGAATGATGCTGCCGCCGCTCGAGATCCCGTAGTCGTTTTCGGGCGTGCCCTTCTTCCACATGAGTGTCCCGCCCATCTCGTGGATCAGCGCCTCGAAGGTGTCCTGCATGTGCTTCACCTGCCGGACCTCGTGATCGGCCCATTTCCAGTGGAACCGCAGCACGGGGATGCCCCAGCGATCCACGGTGTCCGGGTCGATCTCGCAATAGCTCTGCTCGTTGGGGATCATTTCGCCCCGGCCGGAGAACCCGACCACCGACCCGTAGTTGCGCCGGTACTGATCCTTCAGGTCCTTGCCGTAGCCTCCGCCGCCCGGGTAGTTCTGGATGCCGCCCATGAACCCGTAGCTCGGCATGCCACGGCCGCCCCACACCTCGATGTGGTAACCGCGCGGGAAGTCGAGCGTCTTGTTGTCCAGCCACCACGGCATGTAGAGGTGCATCCCGCCGACCCCGTCCTCGTTGTGGGGGAGGCCGTCGGCGAGCCGCGGAATGAACCCGGCCAGGTCGCTGCCGGTCGTGTCGGTGATGTACTTGCCGACGGTGCCGCTCGAGTTGGCGAGGCCCTGCGGGAATCTCGGCGAGGTGGAATTGAGCAGCAGGCGGGCCGATTCCAGCGCGCTCGCCGCCAGCACGACGATGCGCGCGCGGACCTGCAGCTCCTGGCCGCTGGTCTTGTCGATGTAGGACACCCCCGTGGCCAGGCCGCGCGCGTCGGTCGTCACTTCGCGCACCATCGCGTTGGGGATGATGGTGAGCTTGCCCGTGGCCAGCGCCGGCTGCAGCAGCACGGCCGGCGAGGAGAAATTCGAGTTGCTCGCGCAGCCGCGGCTGCACTGCCCGCAATAGTGGCAGGCGGCCCGGTCCCCCAGCGGCCGCGTGATGATGGACAGCCGCGACGGAATGCAGGTGATGCGCAGGCGGTCGGCCGCCTGCTTCACGAGGAGCTCGTAGCAGCGCGGCCGCGGCGGCGGCTGGAAGATCCCGTCGGGCTCGTTGGGAAGGTTCTCGCGCGATCCGAACAGCCCGATCAGACGGTCTACCCGGTCATAGTAGGGCTTCAGGTCGTCGTAGCCGATGGGCCAGTCGTCCCCCAGGCCGTCGAGCGACTTGCGCCGGAAGTCGGCGGGCCCGAAGCGCAGCGAGATGCGTCCCCAGTGGTTGGTGCGTCCGCCGAGCATGCGGCTGCGGAACCAGTCGAACTTGCTCCCCGGCGCGCGCGTGTATGGCTCGCCGTCGATCTCGAAGCCGCCAAGCGCCGCGTCGAACTCCCCGAACTGCCGCTCCTTGGTGGACGCGCCGCGGCGGGGCGACTGGTACGCCCATTTCAGCATCGCCGAGTCTTCGGTCGAGTACCAGAGCGGGCCGGCTTCGAGCAGCACGACGTTGGCGCCCGCGCGGGTGAGCGTGTGGGCGGCCATCCCCCCGCCCGCGCCGGAGCCGACGATGCACACGTCGTAGGAAGTCTGGCGTGAGAGAAAAGGCATGGAAGCCGTGCTCGGTGGTCGGTGGTCAGTAGTCGGTCGTCGCGCTTCGACAGCCAATGAGCGTCTCAAATGTGCGTGACGAATGCTGGCTCGTCCACCGACCACTGATTGCTGACGACTGCTCTACTCGTCCAGGGCCAGGCGGATCTTCTCGGCCAATTCCGCGAGGGCGAAGGGCTTCTGCAGGTAGGAGCGGCCGTTGAGGGAGAATCCGAGCGCCGGGTCCTGGGCCTCCGGGTAGCCCGACATGAACACGACGCGCGTCTCGGGGCGCCGGGCGGTGAGCCGGTCCGCCAGCTGCGGGCCGGAGAGGCCGGGCATCACCACGTCGGTGAGGAGCAGATCGATGCGGCCCGGGTGCTTTTCCACCAGCGCGAGCGCCTCCTCGGCGTTGCGCGTGACCAGGACTTCGTAGCCCAGGCGCGGCAGCCCCTTCGAGACGACGGTCCGGACCTGGTCGTCGTCCTCGACCACCAGGATCACCTCGCCGCCGCTGCGGGGCGGGCCCGGGACCTCGGCCGTCACGTCGCGCGCCGGCGTGTGGGGGGCGGGAGGCAGCGTGATGGTGAAGGTGGTGCCCCGGTTGATCTCGCTCTGGACGTCGATCTGGCCGCCGCTCTGCTTGACGATCCCGTACACGGTGGAGAGCCCGAGACCGCTGCCTTCGCCCTGGGGCTTGGTGGTGAAGAAGGGATCGAAGATGAGCGGCACGACTTTCGGATCGATTCCGGTGCCGGAGTCGGAGACGATGAGCTGGGCGTGCTGTGCGGCGCCGTCCCCGTCGGCGGATGGTTTCGGCCCGGCGGCCGCCGTCCGGATGCCGAGGGTCCCGCCGTTGGGCATCGCGTCCCGCGCGTTCAGCGCCAGATTCATGACCACCTGGATCATGTGCCCGGGATCGACCAGCACGTCGGGGAGGTTGGGATCGAGCGCGAGCCGCAGCTCGATGTTCTCGGGCATGAGGCGCCGCAGCATCCCGCTCGCCTCGCCCAGCAGGAGGTTGAGGCTCACCGGCACGGGCTGCAGCATCTGGCGCCGGCTGTACGCGAGAATCTGCTGCGTGAGCTCGGCTGCCCGGAACACGGCGCGGCGGATCTGCGCGACGTCGTCGCGCGAGGTGGGGGAGATGGACGGGTCCTGCAGCACCAGTTCGGTATACCCCGAGATCGCCATCATCAGATTGTTGAAGTCGTGGGCGATGCCGCCCGCGAGCCGTCCGAGCGCCTCCATTTTCTGGGCGTGCAGCAGCTGCTCCTGGCTCTGGCGCAGCGCCTCCTCCATTGCGCGGCGCTCGGTCAGGTCGCGGAGGTTCAGCACGATGCCGTTCACCGCCGGGTCGGCGAGGAGGTTCGTGGCCACGACCTCGAGGAAGCGGGGCGCGCCGTCGCCCAGCTGCAGCTCCTGCACGCGCGGGCGTCCCGGCTCGCGCTGCGTCGCTTCCAGCAGGACCAGCATGGCGGGGCGGAGATTGGGCGGCAGGGCGGACAGCATGGAATCGCCCAGCTCTCCCGGAGGCAGGCCGAGGACACGGTCCGCGTTGGGGGAAGCGTACCCGATCGCCCCGGTCGGATCGACGACCAGGACGGCGTCTTCGCCGTTCAGGATCAGCGCGCGCCAGCGGGCCTCGCTCGCCGCGAGGGTGCGTCGCTCGGTGTCGAGCGCCTGGGTCTCGGCACGTTGGCGCGCGCCGCGGCCCAGGAGCACCCAGATGAGGCTCATCGCGATCAGCACACCCACGAGGGAGGCGATGTTCGCCAGCCGGATGGCGCGCTCCCCGGCGGTCGCGTAGTAGGTCCGCGCGGCCTGCAGCGACAGCCGCAGGTTCTCGAACGCGGGGTCCACGGTCTGCTCGGCGAGGTTCTGCGCCGGTATACGCTGGTCGCGCGACAGGAGGTGGAACATCGAATCGACCGCGACCAGGTAGCGGTTGACGTCCACCTCCACCTGCTGGAGGCTCGTGACCCCGGGGTTGGAGCCCGACTGCTGGGGGTTGGAGCCCGACTGCTGGCTGGGCGGGGTACCCGTGCGCTCGCGCAGCTCGGCGATGATCGAGCGCATGTGCTCCTGGCTCTCCGCGACATCGTTGCGGTGATCGGAGCTGATCACTCCTGTGCGCGCCTCCCATTCCCGCGCGTTCAACAGGTTGATCGCGCCTTCCATCTCGGCGAGACGTACCTGCACGCGCTGGTTCCGGGCGATCACGCCCTGCAGCGAATAGATGAGGCCGGCCGCGGTCAGGCCGATCAGCACCACATAGATGGCGCCGCGCAACGGCGCGCGCAGCGTCAGGGCGGATCCGGCGGTCAACGTCGGAGGCGTCCAGCGCCGCTGGTGCCGCGGGACTTCAGGCAGGGGGGTGAGTCGGCGGTCGGCCATCCCGGTGCCTCAATGATCGCACGGTGGTCCTGGTTCGGCTACGGCCCGGTGGTGCTCGGCGTCTTCATGATCCGCGGGGGCGATCACTCCCGGGCGTCAATGCGACGGCGAGCTCGACTCATGCCGGGTACTCCAGGATTAGTGTGTGAAGAACGGAGAGCGCAAGGTAAACAGGGGAGGCGCTATCGCGTGACTGCCTCGTCGCCGACATTCTTCGTCATGCGCACCCTCGGCCGCACAGGCGTCTTCTTCTCGTGTCTCGCCGCCTGCAGCACGGGCGGCGGTCCCGCGCTACCCGCGCCGGCAGCGCTGGCCCGCGCCGAGTCGGCGTACGCCGCAACCCTGACGCTCAAGGACCGGCTGGACATCCTGACCTGGCGCGCGCGGCTCGACTCGATCCCGGTTCTTCGGTCGCGGTACCTGGAAGCCCGGGCCGGGTTGGTGCGTACGCTCGTGATCGACTCACAGGCGCTGGCGGATACCATGGATCGGCGCGCCCTGGCCATCATGCGACGCACGGTGGAGCAGGAGCTCACCGAGGCGCCGGAGCCGCCGACCGGCCCGGCGGCGATGGATCCCGGCCGCTGCGCCTACGACCCTCGCGCGGTGACCAACGCCGATTCGCTGCAGTCCCGCCTGTACGACTGCTACGGCGCCGCGACCCGCGACGTGATGGTGGACGGCGAGCGGCTCGACCGGCTCACGGTGCTTGGACTGCTCGGCGTCACGGACGATCGGGCCAGGCGCCGGCGCCTCTTCCTGGGGCTCGACCGCGTGTGGCGCAGCGTGAACGGCGCGGACGATTCGGCGAGCCCGTGGCGCGAGCTGCTGCGGCGCCGGGCGCGCGAGTGGGGCACGGGACCGACGCCGTTCGCACGTCGCGTACGCGAACTCGGCTTCGCGCCCGATTCGGTGGAGCGCTGGCTGGAGCGCCTGCTCGAGGCGTGGCGGGCCACGCTTCCCGACTCGGGGATGGAGCCGTGGGATCTCTACTACGCGATGGGCGCCGCGAGCCGGCGGCTGTCTCCCCGTGTGCCGCGCGACTCGCTCCGTCCCGTGAGCGAGCGGTTCTACCGCGACCTCGGCGCCGACCCGGCTGCCCTCGGCGTGCGCTACGACCTCGAGCCGCGCGCCGGCAAGGACCCGGTGGCCTTCACCACGTTCGGCGCCCGCCCCGGCTTCGCCAACGGCGCCTGGCAGCCCGGCGAGCCGTGGGTCTTCGCCTCCTACGCCACCGGCGGATTCGACAATCTCGGCGAGCTGCTGCACGAGACGGGGCACGCCATTCACATCGCCGGCATCCGCACCCGCGCCGCCTTCAGCGACTGGCCCGACGCCGACCTGTTCACCGAAGCGATTGCCGACCTGGCGGACGGCGAGGCGTACGACGGGCACTGGCAGGCCCGGTACCTGGGCGACTCGGCGTCGCCCGCTGAAAATCGTCGCGCCGCCTTCTTCGGCGTGATGATGGACGCGTGCTGGTCGCTGTTCGAAGCCCGCATGCAGCGCGATCCCTCGCTCGACCCGAACGCGGTCTGGACCGACCTCACGAGCCGCTACCTGCGCGTCCTGCCGCACCCCGAGTTGTCGTGGTGGGCGATGCGGGGCCAGCTCATCGACGTCCCCGGTTATCTCGTCAACTACGCGCTCGGCGCGTTCATCGCCGCGGACCTGCGGGGGCGCATCCGGGCGCTGCACGGCGACTTCACCCTGGGCGATACCACGTGGTACGGATTCGTGCGGGAGCACATCTACCGGTTCGGACTGGAGCGGTCCGCACGCCAGGTGATGGATCAGTTCCTGGGGCGGCCGGTGGCGGCGGAGGCCTTGCTGGCCGAGCTGCGCCGGGGCCTCAGCCCAGGAAGCCGCGGTCCTGCGAATTGAGGCACCGCTTCACGTCGAACCCCGTGGCGTTGGTCATGAGAACCGTCGCGATGCGATTGACGCGGTACACCCGCATCTCGCAGTGGAATCCACCGCCACCGCCTTCCTTGTAGAAGTAGGGGATGCCGTCCAGGTCGCCGAGGTGCCAGCCGAGACCCATGGGGACGACGTGGCCGGTGGTGGTCCGCTGCGGCGTGTAGAGCAGCTCGCGCGCGGGGTTGTCGAACAGGACGGATCGCGGGCGGAGTTGATCCTGCAGAAACGCGGCGAACCCCCGGGCGGTGCCGACCAGACCACCGAACGCGGGCCCGTTCAGGTAGTGGGGCTCGATCCGCAACCAGGCGCCTTCGTAGTCCCCGATGAGCTGCCGGTCGATCAGCAGGCGCTTCGCCAGATTCATGATCGAGTACTTCTCGAGGTATCCTCGTGCGTGGCGATTCGCGTCGGGAATCTTGTATCCCAGCGCGGCCGGCGGAATGTCGAGCGGCGCGAAGATCCGCTCGGCCACATACGCGGTGAACGGTCGTCCGCTGGCCCGCTCGATCACGCTGCCGAGCAGCCAGTAGCCGATGTTCGAGTAGCGGTATCGCGCGCCCGGGGCGGACACCGCTCGCGGATGGGCCCGCAGCTCGGCATCCAGCGCCGCCCGCTCGTCGAACCCGGCGTGCCGTGCCGCCGCATGCACCCAGCGCAGCGGGATGGGATTGGGGATCCCGGACAGGTGGGCCAGGAGGTGGCGGACGGTGATGCCGGGTCCGTAAGGCGTGACGTGGTACCGCTCGAGCGGATCATCCAGCGCGACCTTGCCCTCTCCCACGAGCTGCAGCACCGCGGCCGCGGTGATCGTCTTGCTCATCGAGTAGGCCATCAGGGTCGTGTCCGCGGTCATCGGTACCCGTTGGCGCAGGTCGGCCCAGCCGCCCGAGTATTCGATCACCGGGCGCTCCCGATCCAGCACCAGGTACTGGAGGCCGGGCACGCGCGATCTGGCGATCAGCCTGTCGAGATGCGTTCGCACGCGGTCCATGACGGCGGCAAATAGACCGACTTCCCCGACGCCCCGCCAGCGGCGAACATTCCTCCCGATGCCTTTCTCCGTTCCCCCGATCATTGATCTCGGCGCCGTGCTGGTGGGCGGCTTGAGCGGCACGCTGCTCGCCGTCCGCAAGCAGTTCGATCTCGTGGGGTGCGTCTCGCTCGCGATCGTGGCGGGCGTCGGGGGCGGCGTCATCCGCGACGTGCTGCTGCAGCAGGGACTGCCCGCCGCGCTGCAGGACTCCCGGTACCTGCTGACTGCCGTGGTCGCGGCGGCGGTGGGATTCTACCGCAGCGGCTCCGTGGTTCGCGTCGGCCGCATCCTGATCGCCATCGACGCCCTGTATCTCGCCGTGTATACGGTGGTGGGTGCACTCAAGGCGCTCGGCGCCGGCCTCGCGCCCGTACCGGCGGTGTTCCTGGGCATCGTGACCGCCGTCGGGGGCGGCATCCTGCGCGACGTGCTGGCGGGGGAGGCCCCGACGCTCTTCCGGACCGGCGAGCTCTATGCCACCGTGTCTGCCACGGGCAGCGCGCTGTTCGTGGCGCTGTGGGAGTCGTCCCTGGTGTCGCGCGCCGTCGCCGGCATCATCGCCATGCTCGTCATGGTGGTGCTGCGACTGCTCGCCGTGTACTACGGGTGGAAGGCCCCATCGCCCCCGGCGGACACACCCGGCACGGGGCTTGCTTGAGTCACGTGGCCGATACAATCTTGCGGCGACACGAGCCGTTCACCTCAGAGGATTCATGATCGACGCCATCACGAAGACGCTCGGCGACAAGGCCGACTACTTCCTGAAATTCGACAAGCCGAAAATCGCCCGCGAGCGGCTGCACCTCCCCGGTCCCGACTGGGTGGATCGCATCTTTCTCCAGAGCGACCGGAGCCCGCGGGTGCTGGTGAACCTGCAGCGCATGTACGACACC